>ANAW01000274.1:0-8217 GCA_000340945.1 Nocardiopsis synnemataformans DSM 44143
CTTCATATGGTCGGATTCGGCAATTGTGAGGAAGTTTTCTGATGACCTTGAACGAAGAATCTTCTCGTGGGGAATTTGGCGTTCAGGAAATTTACCATATTTCCATGAGCCCTCCTTATCTTCTTGACGTTCCCGACTCCGAGAAGGATGGTGTACATGAGCGTGCGATTAGTTATATAAATAAGTTTTTGAAATTTGAAGAGTATGTTTCGAGTGATGGCCGCGCCGGGGATATTAATGTCGAAGATATCCCTCTGGAGCACCGAAAGATGCTCGAATTTGGCGAGCATGCATTTTCCTATTATCGGCATTCTCTTTGGTCGTATGTCGAGCGAATTAGTTCCTTAAACCCCTGGGCCTCTATGGTTCGATCGCTAATTATCCGCATGAGAAAAGATGACCCGGAGGGGTTTTCTGAGTTCGTGGAAGTGACGAGCTCTGCTGCTGGTCATTTTTTGGCGCAGAAAAGAAATGCAGAAGAGTCTGAAAAGGATATTGACAAGTCTGATGATTTCAGGAAGTCTATCCGATCGCGCCTAAGGGTTTATGTTGAGCTGTATGAGATCGACTATCCTTTGTGGTTTTTGGGAGTGATTGCGAAAGCTTCGAAAACTGGCAGTGTCAGAGCTGGCCTTTTTGGCGGTCCGGTACCTAAGACGGCTCAAGGTGCACTAGTAAATGAAGTGCATGGCCTTCTTGAGTCGAGTCCAATGGGCCCTTTTTTCAAGGAGGCTTACGATGCTGAGCTAAGAAACGCGATCCAGCACAACGATTATCTTATTGATGAAGATGCATCGGGGCTGTTTGTATCGAACATAGAAGGCTCGAAGACTTGGAGTGCGGAGAAAATTTACCAGAGAATTACCGGGACTCAGCAGTTGATGCAGGCGGTTATGTCGGCCTCGGTTTATGTAAATGTATTGAAAGATGAAAAGATGGAGGGGAGTCTGCGCGATTCAGGAGTTGTGCATTCGGTGGCTTTCGTGTCAGATGGTGGGATGCCAACTTACTTAATGTTTCAGATGTGGTGCTTCTTTCAAATTGAGCCGACTGGAGATTGGCTGGATGAAAGAGGTGTTTCCATCGAGGAGCTTGAAGAAGGTTTGACGCTCGTTAGGTTCACAGATAACCTATTTTCAGTCGGCGTGGCAAGTCAATATAAGGGTATTGTTGATTCCATAGAAGACGTGGGCTGGGTCCACATTAAGAGAGTGCCTGTCGCTCCGAAATTTGATCTCGGGTTCCCTGTTTTTCGCAGTGATGGGATAGAGTATGAAGTCGTGGGTGTTCCAGATGAACATATGGTGAGGCTCAAGGGCTAGAAATTGTGGGCCTGGCGCGCTATTTCCTTATATCCATGAGCCCTTCATTGTATCCCTATATTTTTCGCGAGAGGGCTAATTCCCGGGGATTCTTGTGGGGGACTGTGGGATTGGATGAAGTTATATTTTCCAGTTCACGGGTAAATATCTATCTTGCAGAGGTAAGATGCACACCGTCGTGGGTGCGCACATGGGGGTTGCTGGTGTCTAGGGCATCAAGTAGGCGGATGGCATAGACCTCGCCCATGTGCGCATGGATCTCATCGGGCGTGAGCCATTCGACGGCGGTCGCTTCGGACGTGGCGCGTGCTTCGCCTCCGGACGGCTTGCACCGGAAGACCAAGGCCACAACTCCACGGGTCATGTTCTTGTAGATGCCCGTGAGCTGTTCCACCTCGACGTGGACACCGGTCTCCTCCAAGACCTCGCGGACAACGCCCTCCTGCGGGGTCTCGTGCAACTCCAGTACTCCGCCCGGGGGCTCCCAGTTGTCGTTGTCCCTGCGCTTGATCACCAGCATCCGCCCGTCCTCGCGGATGACTGCTCCCGCCACGGACACGGAGTGCAACGGGGTTGATGAGCGTCCGTCGCTATCACGGTTCATGCGTTGCAGACCTGAGTTCCAGTTCTACTGCTCTAGAGAGTTCTCCGCCTGGTCTAGAGCAAGCCGCCATGGGAAGGTATCGAACGCGCTCGTTCCGCTTCCGGCTTCGTGAGGGACGAACGCATCTTGTCCGATCAACACGGACACCTCTTCGGCCCGGAGCTTCCTGACGCTCTCTCGGAACGGGGCTCTGCTGGCGTAGGCCGAGTTCACGAACGGGAGGATGACGGTCGGCACTCCGAGGCCGATGGCCTCGTTCACCACGTCCAGGACGTAGTTGTCGGCGATCCCGTTGGCCAGCTTGTTGATCGTGTTGAAGGTGGCCGGGGCGATGATGATGGCGTCCGCCTTGGGAGAACGCGGGTCTCCCGGAGCGCGGTGCTGGCTCCGCACCGGCCTGCCGGTCTGCTTCTCCAGCGCCTCGACGTCGATGAAGCTCACCGCTGATGGTGTGGCCATGACCTGAACGGTCCAACCCTGCTCCTGGGCTAGATCGACCAGCGTGCCGACATCCGAAGCCGGGCCTGCCGCGCACACCACCACGTAGAGAGTCTTCCGCTCACTCACTGAGTCAGGCACCGACCCTTTCCGCTAGTTCGCTGACGTTGTCGTACAGGTGACCACTCGCCCGGGTGCGGATGTCGTTGATCAACTGGTGCACCACCGGACGGGCGGTCAGCTCTTCGCTCGCCATCTCCTCGGCGTTGCGCAACGCGTGGTAGGCGTGCTCGGTCTTGCCCCACTGCTGATACGCACGGGCCGCGTCGATGAACAGCGTCACCCGGCGTTCCATCACGTCGATGTTGTCCAACCGCACCTGGCGCGCGTAGTCGATCGCGCTACCCGCGTCGCCCAGCTCGACGGCCGCGCTCACCCGGTGCAGCAGGACGTTGGTCGGCCCGAAGGCGGTCCACTGGTAGTTGAAATCCCCGCCGAGCCGTTCACCCGCGTCGCTGGCCTCGTCAAGCAGGCTGAGAGCCTGGCCCCGGTTTTCGCGCTTGGCCGCAGAGACCGCGCCGCTCAGCAGAAGCGACCCGTACACCGAAAGGGATTCCGGTGTGGCCTCGTCCGTGGCGCTGTCCACCCGTTCAGCGGTGCTCGTCGCCAGTTCCGTCGCCGCCTTGTAGTGGCGCTCCCGCATCAGTGCCCGGGTGAACGCCCTGGCGCTCGCACCCACGACCGCGGGGCTCTCGCTCGCCTCGGCCGCGCGCATGCTTCGGTCGGCCGCGAGGTAGGACAAGCCGCGCTCCTCGCACTTGAGCAGGAGGCTCGCCGCCACGTGGTACGCCTCCGCCCGAAGTGCGTGCACCCGGGAGAGGTCGTCGTCTTCGACACCGGACACCGCGTCATCCAGGCCGCGCAGCAGTTCGGGTAGCCGCTTGGCCACCGCCGTGTAATGGCACGCCTGGTATCCGGCCTTGGCCGCGTGCGTCTGCTTGGCGAGCTCGCCGAGACTCGTCGCCGCTCGCACAGCCGACCGACGACCTCCCGCGTACCTGGTGAGTGCTGCGGCGATCTCGTCCATGTCCAGCACTGAACCTGTGGTGGCCTGGAACAGGGCGGTTCCGGCCAGTCCGACGAATGCGCGACGTCGCACCTTCTCATCCTCCCCCGGGCCCGGGCTCCTGGGTGCGGGTCGCCTCGGTGGTGCCGAGGACTCCGCGCTGTCGGATCCAGTGAACGTGCCGGGGTTCTTCGGTGCAAGGCCGAACAGCATCCGCGCGCGGTCGGGCATCCCGAAGCCGTCGGCGATCCGTTCGTACACCTCGAAGGCCGTGACGGTCTTGCGGCCGTTCAGTACCTCGCTCACCCGTCCCTGTGAGAGGCCGGTCGCCGCCGAGATCGCCATCTGGCTCGCACCGCCGTACTGGCGCCCGAACCGGAAAAGTGCCTGGACATCGCGCCTTCTCAGGAACTCCGCCGTGTGCTCGCGTTTTTATGCCCACGACGGGATGGTGATCCGGCTCGTCGGGTGGCCCGGCATCGTGACTCCTCGGCGGTGCGAGTGCAGGGGGGACGGCCAGTATCCCCCCTTGTCATCCCGAGGAGGAATGGGTTTCGGGAAACCGAATCGGGATTGTTGGCCTCATGGACAGCAGCAGCGCAACCACGTGCAGGTCATGTCGCGGACGGGGCTGGAAGTCCGTCCGCCCTCGGCGCTTGGTCGTCGTTCGGGTCCCCTCCGACACGGAGCCGACCAGGCGTACCGCGATGTGCCCCTTCTGCAAGGGGACGGGACAGGTCTCCACCATGGCGTCTCCGTCCCATGGCAGTGGTCTCGCCTGCTGACCCATGACAAGACAGACCCCCGCGACGCGGTGGAAGGCGTCCGGGGGCGCGGCCAACCTGAGGAAAGCAGGCTGACGTGAGCGACCTTATCGCCCTGATTCGGGCTTGGGTGACTCTGATTCGACCGAAACGACACGGCAGGCACCACCGCACCGGCCCCCGGGCCTACTACCTGCCCGCACCCGCGCGGGCGGAGCTGTGGCCCACACCGGACCCCATCGTGATGGACACGGGTGACCCCCGCGCCTACTCCCTCCAACGCGGCCCCTACACCCACCTGGAGCACCGGCGCCGCGCCCAGCGGGCCGAACGGGACCGGCGGGGGATCGACCTGCTGATGCAGATCGCGCGTTCGACTCCCGCCCTCGACGACATGGCCGAGTTGCGTGACCTGGTGCGCACGGCCATCGCGGTCGGGGCGGTGCGGCGATGACCACCGAACCCTCTGCGCCGATCGCCGACCGGGAGACCCTGACGGCTTGGGCGCGGGAACAGGGCGTGCGGGTGCGGATCTCCTCTGAGGACTGGGACTCCATCACCTACGAAGCCCTCTCTACCGGCCCGGACGGAACCCCGCTGGTTCAGCGGTACCGGTGCGTGCTGCCCGCGTCCCTCGCGCTGCGGCGTCTGCGGCTGACCTACGTCGTCGGGCTCTGCCACGACGCGGGCGGGGCGGCGTGCAACCATGTCCGCCGGGTCGTGCCTCCGGTGCTCTCGGCCTCCGAGTCGGCCGCCCGGCATGACGTGGCGCTGGTCGCGGCGGCACTGGTGGAGTCCGAACGCCGGGCGGTGTGCGGGGCAACGGTGGACAACCTGACCGTGTACACCGTGCAGCGCGCCCAGGACTGGCAACCCTTCTGAGGGGCCTTCCCCCGGCGCTTCTGTGACCCCCGCGTGCCCTGATGTCTCTTCGAGACCACGGGGCCCAGGGCACGCGGGTCCCTTCTTCGCGGCGACGTGCACGCCTGGGGTGTGCTTCCCGCCGTGTCCTCTGACCAGTGGTGGGGGTTCATATGTGCCCCCACCTGCTGACAGAGACGACCGAGAACAGTAAGCTACTCGACCATACGAGTACTAGAGTCACCAGGTGGACATCATGTCGAGTCTGGAGTTCGCTCCGCCCAAGTACGTACAGATCGTGCGGGCGATCCAAGAGCGCATCGAGGACGGTACCTATCCGGTGGGGGAGATGCTCCCCTCCGAGTCGAGGATGGTGCGCGAGTTCGGGGCCGGGCGCTCCACGGTCGTGCGGGCCCTGCAGATTTTGAGCATGCAGGGATGGATCGACCGCGAACATGGACGCGGGTCCTTCGTGCGCGGCGTCCCGCAACAGGGCTCCGAACGCTCCCACGCGGGGGCCAGTGCCTTCGACGCCTCCGAGGAGGCCAAGCGCAACCGCATCCTGACCGCCGGACGCGCCCCGGCCTCCGCTGCCGTGGCCGAGGCGATCGGTGTGCCCGAGGGCTCCCCGGCGATCATGCGTCAACGCCTGGTCCTGGACGAGGGCGAACCGAGTGAGCTGGTCACCCTGTGGTTCCCCCTGGACGTGGCCGAGGGCACCGACCTGGGCGAGACACAGCCGATCAGCATCGGCGCACGCGAACACGTGCAGATGGTCAAGCAGCTCCGGCCCTCCAAGGTCGTCGAACGGCTCTGCGCACGCCTGGCCACCAGCGTTGAACGCGAACCCCTGGGGCTGGACGAGGGCACTCCGGTCCTGGGCATCACCGCGCGGATACTCGATGCCTCCGGGGATGTGATCGCCGTCGCTGAGGTGGTGCTCCCCGGTGACCTGCACGAACTGGAGGACTCCTACCCGGCCGTGTAGACGCGGCTCCAAGACCGGCCACATATCCACTTGTCCGGACGAGTGTGGCCGGTTATTCTTAGGCTCCACTCGACCGGTCAAGTAGTTGAGTGAACATCGCGTGGAAGGTTGATCAGATGGCTATTCAGGGTGCGTTGCCGGTGGCGTTCGGGACGGTGTTCCCGCACGGTGCGTTCGCGTTGGGGGTGGAGGCGATCACCGACTTCGAGACCAAGCGGCCCCAGTTGGACAAGGACAGCGGGTTGCCGTTGTGGGCGGTGGACGTGATCGACGCCGATCCCGAGGCGCGGGGCAAGGCCAAGTCGGTGAAGGTCAAGGTCGCCGCCGAGGTGTGCCCCACCCTGCCGGACGAGGTCCCGGGGTTGCCGTTCCGGCCGATCGAGTTCGAGGCGATGGCGGTCATGCCCTACGTGGACGACTCGGGTCGTCGTCCCCGGGTGGCGTACTCGCTGCGTGCCCGTGGCGTGAAGGCTCCTGGTGCTGGTGGTCGCCGTGCCCCGGCTGCGAAGGATGCCGCCTGACCCTGCCCCAGACGTGAAAGCGGGGCGGCCTGGTGCTCCAACACCTTGGCCGCCCCTGAATCCCTCCTGCGACTGCGAAATCTCAGAAGAGGTGTCTCCAAGTATGTCTGATTACCCCCGTGACCTGTCCGGGTTGAGCGGCCCGGAGCTGGTCCGTCTGCTGCTGGACGCGACCAACCCACCGCCTGCCACCGACGCTGAGCGGGCGGAGTTCTTCGACTTCAAGGCCCGGGTGTTCGCCACCCTGGCCGATCGGGAGGAGAGCCCCGCCGCCGCGACCTTCGCCGCCCGTGCTCGCTCCGACCGTGACCGGCTCCTGGCCCAGATCGAGAACGAGAACGGCGGTGGCCAGCGATGATGCGCCAACCCAAGATCGGTTCCGCTCAGTCCTTCCCGACCCTGCCCACCCCCGCCCAGGGGGTGCGGTGGACGACCCCGATCGTGGAAACCCCCGGAATCGTCGTCCTAGCTTCCTGGATCTGGCGGCTGGTCCGCTTCCTGGTCACCCTGCCGTTCCGCTTCCCGGTCATGGTCGCCTGCCTGACCGCGTCGGCGGGGGCCTGGTGGTGGCTGGACTGGCCCGGCCTCGCCTGCCTGTGGGGCGTGGCTGCGGTGGTGTCCCTCATCTGGTGGCGCACCTGGCCCTGCTCCTACCGCGCCTGCGTCACGCTGCGTCTGCTGGCGTGGTGGCGGCACGTGTTCGTGTACCGGCGGCACTGGCAGCCGGTGTTGGTGATCTCCGGGCTGGCCGAGTCCTACCAGGAACGCCGCTACCTGCCCCGCATCCGCCGTGTGCGGTGCAACTCCTGGGCCGACTACGTCCGGGTGTCCTTGGTCGCGGGCACTTCCCCGGCCGACTTCGAACACCGTGTCACCGAGCTGGCGCACGGGTTCGCCGCGCCTTCCTGCCGTGTGGTGGTCAACGGTCCCCGGGATATCACCTTGGAGTTCCCTCGCCGCGACACCTTGGCCCAACCCCTGGACGCACTGCCCGTCCCCGAGGTCCCGGACCTGGACGCGCTCCCGGTCGGCCAGAGGGAAGACGGCTCGCCGTGGCTGTTGCGGTTGCACGGAACCCACGTGCTCGTGGTCGGGGTGACCGGGGCCGGCAAGGGCTCGGTGATCTGGTCCACCATCCGCGCCATGCTCCCCGCCTTGGCCGACGGCACGGCGCAGGTGTGGGCGATCGACCCCAAGCGCATGGAACTGGCCTACGGGCGTGACCTGTTCGCGCACTACGCGGACACCGGCGAATCCGCGGTGGCCCTGCTCGAACGTGCGGTGGCTTCGATGCAGGAGCGGGCCGAACGCTACGCGGGCAAACAGCGCTCGCACGTGGCCACGGTCGATGACCCGTTCGTCGTGGTGCTGCTCGATGAGGTGGCGTTCTTGACCGCCTACCACCCTGACCGGGACGTGCGCCGTCGCGCGGAGAACGCCATTGCCACTCTGACCTCGCAGGGGCGTTCGGTCGGCTTCGCGGTCCTGGCGGCGTTGCAGGACCCGCGCAAGGAGGTCATGAACCTGCGCAACCTGTTCCCCGACAAGGTCGCACTCCGGCTGGACGAGGCGTCCCAGGTGGACATGGTCCTTGGCGAGGGCGCGCGCGAACGGGGTGCGGAAGCCCACCTGATCGACCCCGCCCTTCCCGGG
>ANAW01000275.1:0-63115 GCA_000340945.1 Nocardiopsis synnemataformans DSM 44143
CTCCACGTGGTGGGTCATCGGGAAAATCAGCTTCTAGTGTCGTCGCAGGTCAGAGGCTTAAAACACCGCCTGATCAGCGAAAACTTCATCCGCGTTCCTGCCAGTAGCTGACATCAGATGACAGGGCCTGACGATCTTCTGACGCACTACAGACGCACGAACGCAAGCGGCCCCGGGGAGCGCTGCAAACGCTCACCCGGGGCCTTGGCCCAACACCCTGACGACACCAGGAGTTGAACCCGATGGAAACGATATACCCCCCGCTCCCCCACGTCTCTACGTGGTGGACGAGCTTGACAGGACCCGCACTTGAGGCGTTCCGTCTCTCGCTGTCCTCCCTCTCCCCCGTGGAAGCTGCCGCGCTCACCCTCGGCTGGGTGGGTTTCCTGGTGGCGGTCGCTCGCTGGCCGCGTCCCGTGGTGCCGATGCACGTCCGCCTCGCCGACGAGGCCGGTGTGGTCGTCAAGCCTTCCTCCTGACCCCGTGGGCCCCGTTGGTGCCTGTCCTCGTGGCGGGCTCCGGCGGGACCACACGGGTCCACGCACACAAACGGCCCGCCCCCACTTTGCCGAAGGTCGGGCGGGCCGCACCTCTTGGGAGAGGTAGCACCAGCATGACAGATGAGCAGGTGGAAGAGCCCACCGTGACCGAGCCCGCAACCGACGCATCCCCCGCGCCCGATGCCTCCGAGGCCTCCTTCCTGGGGCTGATGCCGGTAGCGGGTAGTGCCATGTCCGCGATGGGCGCTGCGTCGTCGGCCCTGTTCGCTGCCGCTGGTCCTCTGGGCCTGGTCGCGGGTGGGGCTGCTGTCCTCGGTGGCGGCGCCCTGCTCGCCCGTAGTCGCCGACGTGGCCGCCGGTTTGGTGGGTCTCGGCTGGGTGGGATGCGCTCGTCGCGGTCTTTGCGGTCGATGTCGTCGCGCGCGGCCCGCTCTGGTGGGCTGCCCTCCCGTGCGTCGGGGTCTGCGGCGCAGCGCGCCCGGAGGTCGGCTGGCTTGGTTGCGGGCGCTGTTGGTGGGCGTCGAGCGGGTGCGGCTCAGGCCGGACGGCGCGGCGGCGCTGGTGTGGCTGGCGGCTATTCGGGGCGGCGGGCTGGTGCTTCCCGTCCGGGCGGTGCGTCGTCGCGCCCTGGGTGGTCTGGTGACCGCTCCGGTCGTGCTGGCGGTTCCGGGGGGCGTTCCTCGCGCGGTTCGGGTCCGCAGTTCGGACGGTCGCACGGAGGCCTCCCCCCACGTTCAGGTCGCGGTGGCCGTGGTTTCGGATCGCGCCCTGGTGGTGCTTCCCGTCGCGGTCGCGGGTGGGGTGGCGGCCGTGTCGGGTCAGACGGGCTGACGGGTGCGCAGCGGCGCTCTGCCGCACGCGCGTACCGGGCTGTCGAGGGCCGCAAGGCCACCCGGGCGTCCCGGGTCAAAGCACGGATCAAGCGTCGCCTGTCCCGCACCCGATCGGGGCGGATGGCGCTCCGCGCATGGCGGGGCGCCGCTCTCGCTGGCGTGGGGGTGGCGTTCCTCGGTGCGGCGGCGTGGTCGGTCGGCAAGAAGGCGTGGAAGCACGTCCTGCCGCACGCTAGGCGCGCTGGTGCGTATTTGGCGGGCGCGTGGTCGGAGCTGCTCCTCAAGAGCAAACGCAGCAAGGAAGAAGACAAGCTCCGGGACGGATTCGAGCCCGGCAAGAGCGACGGCAAGACCGTCGGTGGAGAGGTGGAGAGGCGCATGGGTGCTTCGAGGCAGAGGGTTCAGCACGCGGCTCAGATGCTCGCGCGGGAGATCGCGGCGTACAACGCCGAGGGGATGCTGGAGTTCGTGGAGGGGGTCGACGCGATCCCTGAGGCGCTGGACATCGTCGCGGGCGGCATCAACGCGTTGGCGGTGTCGACGCTCCAGGAGCAGCCGTTGGACGGGCGCATCGGCGAGTTCATTCAGGGTGGGGCGAGCGGGGTGGGCAACGTCGCGAACGCCATGTCGCAGTTGCGGGCGCTGATCGAGAACATCCACGCGGACCAGTTGCAGCGGCTGCGTGAGCAGACCGCGCCGAACGACCACAAGTGGGACCGGGCGTACAACGCCCGCTGACAACCGAACACAGAGAGGAGTACGAGGGTGGGCAAGAAGAAGCGCGTTGAGCTTGGCACGTTCGGGCCGGTCAGTGGTCCGTTCACGGCGGCGTGCACGTCGCTGGGTGTGGCCGGGTGGGGCGAGATGCTGGGTTTGTCGCCGTGGTATGCGGTGGCGGGTGCGACGGCGTGTGGTCTGCTCACCCTCGCTCAGGACGCGAAGCGGCGCCTGCCGCAGTTCGCGCGGTGGACGCATTTGGGTGCGTGGGGGTTCTACGGGTGGTGGACGTGGGACGGTCTCGTGTCTGGCCCGTGGTCTGTGGAGGCGCTCGGCGCGCTCGGTGTGGGCACGATGGTCGCGACGGTGGCGACGAAGGCCGCGGCGGTGCACACCGAGAACTGGCGCGAACACGTCACGAAGGTGGAGGAGGTCGAGCGGCGGCGCGGCTTGAAGGGTGAGTGGGAGGCGCGGATCTCCCGGGTGTGCCGCATCAAGGGCGTGCGCGTCACCGGCATCGATGAGTGGGAGCGTCCTGTTCCCGGCGAGCCCGGCAAGACGCGTCGCACCGGGTACTCGGTACTCGCTGAGCTGCCCTCCGGTGGGCACCGGTGGACGCACATCAGCAGCAAGCGCCTGGAGCTCGTGTCAGATGCGAATCTGCCGCGCGGGTGCGGCATCGAGGTGCGCGCCGGAGAGACCGCCCGCGAGGTCATCCTTGATGTCACCACTGTCAACGTCCTCGCGGAAGACATCCCCCTCGGGGAGATCGAGAAGCGCAGCATCTACGACCCCATCCCCATTGGTATTCGCCACGACGGGTCCTTCCTGGAGATGAGCCTGAAGTGGAAGTGGGCTCTGTTGATCGGCCAGACCGGGTCGGGCAAGTCCAACCAGCTGACCGCAATGCTGTCCTACCTGCTGATGTGCGAGGACGTCGTCGTGGTCGGCATCGACTTCAACGGCGGCAAGCTGTTCATGCCCTACCTGCGGCCGTGGCTGCGTGGGGAGGCGAAGAAGCCCGCGATCGCCGCGGTGGCCACGGACGAGGAAGAGGCCGTTGGTCTGCTGCGCTTCCTGATCGACGCGATTCCTCAGCGGGCGACTGGCTACGCGGACCTGATGGAGCAGGAGGACGACGACAAGATCCCGTCTTCCCCGCAGGTGCCGCACATCGTGCTCGTGTCAGATGAGTCCAACAACCTGCCCGCCTCGGTGAAGAAGCTGATGGTGGAGCTGTCGAACCGGTCCCGAGGAGTGTCGATCCGCGGGCTGACGTGTGCATTGCGGGCGGTGGATGCGGGCGGCAACGGGTTGCCGATCGAGCTGAACGCTCAGTCGGCGGCGAAGGTGTCCATGCAGGTCGACGGCGATGCCGAGTTGGCCTACCTGTTCAACTGGGGCAAGGCGCCGCGCTGCGAGGAAATCCCCGGGGTGGGTTTCGGTGTGGGCGCTGAGGAGGGCGACGTTCCGATGGTGTTCAAGGGTCCTCGGACGAAGCCGTCAACGGCGGCGGAGGTCGCGAAGGTGTCGGACCCGTGGCGTCCGGAGGTGGATGCGATCACGGTAGACACGAACCGGGAGTGGTGGGAGGCCCGGTGGGATCGTGCTCGTGAGACGTGGCTGTCCGGGAAGGGGGCGCCCGCCTCCACGGTGGGGGCGCAGGCCTCCACTAGCGCCTCCTATGCGCCTCCTTCCCGCCCCCCGATGGGAGGCGGCGCGAACCCGGCTGCGGGCGGGGATGTGGCCATGGAAGCGATGCGTAAGGCGTTCCGCGACTCGGGGTTGCCGGTGCCGGGCGAGGACGCGCCCGCGCAGAAGCCGACCCGGTCGGGTGACAGCGTGTTCGACCGGCTTGTGGAGGAGCAACTCGCGGATGTGGGCGCCCCTCCCCGTCTCCTCACTGAGTGCCTGGAGGTATTCGGCAATGATTCACGGGCGCTGACCGCGACCCTGGCCGAAGCGACTGGCATCCCGTCCCGGGACCTCTCCCCGCTGCTGCGGAAGGTCGGGATCGAGCCGCTGGAGCACCCGTTCTCCCGGGGTGGCAAGTCCGGCAAGGGGTACGAGCGAGCCGCTTTCGAGGGTGCGATCGCGCGTATTCGTGCGGGTGAGATCGCGGTGCCGGACGCGGTCCGGGACGCCCTGTGAGGGGGGTACTGGCGTCTACTGGACGTCGGTACCTCTCCTGGTAGATGAACTGACCCGATACCACGCGTGAGCTGGGAAAACGTCTTGGTAGTACTACCGGGAAGGTGGGGGTTTTCGGGGGTTGGGGTCTCCGGAGACCCCCTTGGTATTGGTGCTACCGAGACTCCAGCGGAGGAAACTTCTTTGCGTACATCACGTTCATGTTGTACATACATCGGGTAGACTTGAGACATGGAAGAAGATCCACAAGTCGTACAAAGCGGATGGGCTCGACAGCACTTCCGCGACCTGCTCGACGACGCCCATCAGGGGGTCAACACAGCAATCCACCGCTACAACAAGCCCATCGCGGTGCTCGTCTCGGCCGACTGGTTCGAGCGCGCACAGAGGGCTCTAAGCAACTCCGAAAAGTAGAGAGTGGCCCGCCCCAAGGAACTTGCCGGAACCGAGGCGGACCACACACCCCAGAAGGGCAGTCCCATGTTCGCAGACGTCATCACGTCCCTGTCCACCAAGACCCGGCGTCTCCTGGTGAAGCGCGGCGGCGCCTCCCCCACGCCTCCCACCGGAGAGACCCCCGAGAAGCCCCCCGCCTCCCCTGTGGAGGCGCCCCCGCCACCCAAGGCCACGCAGCCCGCCCCCGCCGTGGAGGCGGCCGTGGACGACGCGCCCCCGTGGCTCATGAAGGCCCTCGTCGCCATCGCGTCGGTGCCGACCCTGCTCGCTTTGCCGCTGGCCGCCTGGTCGGTCGCTCAGGTGCTGCCCGTGCCGCTTCCGGTCGCCCTCCCCATTGGCGTGCTGTTCGACGTGGCCATGGTCGCGTCGGTCCTCATCGCGCTGCTGGCGCCGCGGTTCGCGCGCCCGGCCACGCTGGTCGGGTGGATCACGGCGTTCCTGGCTGCTGCTGCGATCGTCGCTCACGCTGGCCTGTCGGTCGCGGCCCTGTTCGCGGCGGCCCCGCTGGTGTCGAAGCTGCTGTGGGGCATGGTCGTACAGATCCGCACGGAGCAGGCGCAGGCTCGTAGGCGGGAGGCGGCCCGCGCCGCGGAGGAGGCGCGCGTGGAGGCGGAGCGCCTCCAGGAGGAGGCGGCCAGGGAGGCGGAGCTGTCCACCGAGCTGACGCACGAGGAGCAGCGCCAGGTCGCGGACAAGAAGCGGCTGGCGAAGTTCAAGCAGGAGATGGCCGCCGCCGAGCTGGAGCTGGAGCTGGCCGAGTCCGAGGCGGAGCACAAGAAGGCGCTGGCGAAGATCAAGCGTTTGGGTGAGCAGCAGCGCGCGGAGGACCAGGAGGAGGCGGACGTGTACGAGCAGCGCATCCGCCTGGAGCGCAAGCTCCGCACGATCCACGGGCAGGCGCCGCGGTTCGTGCTGGAGTCGGGTGTGGCTGAGGCGGAGGTCGTTGCGGAGGCTGCTCCTGCGGGGATCACCAACAAGGCGGGGTTCGGTGGCGGTTTCGGGTTCTCCCGCCCCCTGGATGTGAAGGCCCTCACCCCGGAGGGCGCGAAGGTGTCCTTCCAGGAGCTGCCGGAGACTCACCAGGCGCTCGTGAAGTACGTGCACGGGGAGAAGGCGGCGACGATCCGGGGGGCGTCGCGGAAGCTGGACCGTGACCCGCGGACGATCCGCCGGTGGAAGGACCGCCTGTCCGAGCTCGGGTATGAGCTGCCGATCGGCGAGTAGTGCGCCTCGGGGGCGCCCGTCCTGACCTGCGGGTGCCTCCCTTGCGCCTCCTCTTGGAGGGCGCGCACGCCTCCCCGGATCTCCCGGGTGGGTGTGCAGGCTCCCCAAGGCAGGGCGAAGCTGACGACGAACCCCACGCGGGTGACGTCGAGGCCGCCGCCCTCCGTGTCCCTGTCCCTTCTCATGCCTCCTTCCTTCCTGCCTTCTTGGAGTCCTCATGATGGGTTCATCGCATGCCGCCACTGGCATGCTCGCTGGTGTCGCTGTGGGTGCGCTTCTGGGTGCGCACCCGGTGGATGTGGTGTCGTGTGCCGCTGTGGGTGCGGGTGCGGCGCTGCTGCCTGATTTGGACGAGCCGGGGTCGACGGTCGGCCGGTCGCTGGGGTTCGCGTCTCGGGGTGTGTCCCGGGCGCTGCGTGCCGCGTCCAGGCGTACCTACCGGGCGACAGCGACCCCGTATGACCTGAAGGGCCGGGGCGATGGTGGCCACCGGCATCTGACGCACACGGTCCCTGCTGTGCTGGCGTTCGGCGCGGTCGCGGCCGGAGTGTCCGCGCTCGGCGCGTTCGGCGTGGGCGTGGTGGTGTTCGCGATGGCGGCGCTGGGCCTCGGGTGTGTGGCGCGGTCGTTCGGGCGCAAAGCGGTGCAGTCCGCTGGTGTGGCCGCCGCGGTCGTGGCCGGGGCCGCTGTGGTGTTGGGGTCGGCGCCGTGGTGGCTGCTCGGTGTCACGGTCGGCGTGGGTGCTCTGGTGCACGTCCTCGGGGACTGGCTGACCCGCTCGGGTGTGCCGCTGGCGTGGCCGTTCACGTACCGCGGCAAGAGGTGGTGGATGTTCCGCAGCCCGGTCGCGTTCCACACCGGCAAGAGCAGGGTGGAGGACGGTATCCGGGTGGCGTCGTTGGTGCTCGCGCCGGTGTTGTTGGTGTTGGGCGCTCCCCCGCTGCCGCCGGTGTGAGCATGACGAAGGCCCCTGCCGAAGCGGGGGCCTTACGTGTGCCCGTGCGGGTCGGGCGCCCTGTCACTCGTTCTCCAGCTTCCACCAGGCGTCGTCGCGGTCCTCGCGGTACCTGGCAGCGTTGTGCCGGGCGGAATCCAGCTTCGCCATCCACCGTGCCCGGTCGTCGGTCCACGCGGTGATGATCGCTTCGAGGTCGCCGGGGTGGGTCTCGACGACCTGCCGCGGGTCGATGCCGGATTCTTGGCGGGCGAGGTCGGCGTAGCGGATGAGCGGGTTCTCCATGTGTCCTCCTTGGTTGGGGCGTCCTGGTGTCGGACGCCCCGAGAGTGGTCAGGTGTGCAGGGCGCCGCGGTCGATCTCCATCAGGAAGCCGTCGTCTCCGGTTTCGGCGTAGTCAGCCCACCGCTGGCGTTCGGCTTCGTCCTCCATCTCGGACAGTTCGTCCTGGCACTCGCGGGTGGGGCAGATGTCCACGACGTGGCTGTGGTGGCAGCGGCGGTTCAGTTCGTGCTCGGGAAGGGTCATCGTGTGCTCCTTGCTGGTGGCTTGGGTTGATGGTGGCGTGGGGCACCGACACACGGCCGATGCCCCGAGGGTCAAGCGGTCGCGGTGAGCGCCTTCACGGTCGCGCACGGCCAGTCAGCGCGGCCCCCGACCCCGTTCGAGCAGTGGTCGCATTGCAGGGTCGGGCTTCTGGGGCACAGCAGGTTGCCGTACCACTTGTCGCGGAAGTGGGTGTCGTCGATCGGCTCGCCGCAGTGGGCGCACACGTCCGGGTTGCGGCCGTTGTCGGCGTCTTCGAACTCCACGATGGGCGCGTGCAGGGCGAGGGCGGCGTTCACGGGTCCGACGAGGTCGTATGCCTGCTCTGCGGTGACGTGTGCGTGCACGGGGGCGGCGGCGAGTGCGTGGGCGGGGAGTTCGCCGTGGTGGACGCTGAGGATCGGTGCGGGCTGTTCCATGGTTCCTCCTGGTGTGATGGTGCCCCGTCGTGGCGTGTGCCGCTGACACGACGGGGCGGAGGGTCAGGCGGTCGCGCGCACGTGCTTCAAGATGACCTCGCACTGCTCGCGGGAGAGCACGCCCGCGCTGACGTTCATGCGGGTGCCGAACTCACCCCACCGGGCCTCAGCTTCCCGGTGCCACCGCACGAGGAACAGGGCGTGATCTTCCAACCCAGCTTCGAACCACGTGCCGTCCACGTACAGCCACGCCGGGCCGACGGTGGGCTCGATGTAGACGGTCTCGGGCGGGGTGGGTTTGTCGAGGGTGCGGTAGATGGCTTTGATGGCTTGGTACTTCTCGGCGTCGTCCATGGTTCCTCCTGGTCTGATTGTGGGGTGGGTGGGGGCGCTCCCATGACAGGAGCGCCCCGGGGCGGTGCCTATCCGAGGAAGCGGGCGCGGAAAGGTCAGGCGTCTTGCCCCCTGCGCAGGCGGGCGTTCTCCTCCTCCAGCTCCCGGATCCGTACCATCAGCTCGGCCGCATGCCGCTGAAGGCTCTCCTCTTCCCTGGCATCACGGTCAACCAACTGCTCGTAGGTGGGGGTCTGGCCGACGAAGGCGAGCAGGGGCAGGGCGCGGACCTTGTCGGCGGCGCGTTCGGTGCGGTCCTCGGCTTCCACGGCTTTGGCTGCACGCACCTGGAAGGAGCGAGCGCCCTCTTCCATGAGGCGGATGTGCATCTTCTTGGTGGGGTCGTCCATGGGTGTCTCCTGTCATGCCGCCAGTGCCCGGCAGGGTTCCCACACGGGAATCCCTGCCTTTTTTGCGCAGGTGATCATGTGGGCGGTGCCGCGCCCACCGGGGAACGCGATCAGCCCGGCAGCTCCGAGTGACGCCATGTGCTGGTTGCGGATTGGTCCGGCCGCGCGCCCGTGCACGGACCACAGGGCGGGGTGGGTCTCCACCTCCCACCCGAGAGCGAGCGCCATGTAGTGCGCGAGACGGTCCGCTCCAGGCTTCTCCCCAGGCTTCAGCGTGTAGAGCGTCCTGTCCTCTCGGAGTGTCTTGCATGCCCCGTGGACGAGCGTGTGCGGACCGGTGGGGGCGTAGTGGGTGAGGGCGTAGGCGATCACGAGCGCGTCGGTGTAGTCGCGCCCCCCGGTCACGATGATGCGCATCTCAGCTCCCGTCAGAACAGCGTGGGCTGTTCAGTGTCCACAGGCTCGTAGTCGCGTTCGATGTCGAGCACGTCCACGTGCCCACACCCGGGACACCGCACCGCGCACAGCCGATCGACTTCCCACGCGGGTTCCTGGGTCTCCCTGTAGGCGCCGCCCGCCACGTGACCACTACGCCGGGGTGCGGGGATCGTGAAGGTTTCCCCGGGGAGCGGCAGTTGCCGCCCGTGTGTGATCTGGGGGGTGTCGGTCGATCCGCACTGGTCGCATTCGGAGGGTCCGAAGCAGGTGACGTGAGCGGACAGGGTCCAGGGTCCCCACGTGATGGTCCGGCCTTCGTGGAAGGTGTAGGCAGGCCGGTCGGGTGCGGCGAAAACAGCGACGTTGCTCATCGCTCCTCCTCCGGCGCGTCGAACAGCGCGGTCTGCACGGGCGGCTTCCGCTTGGGCTTCTTCCGCGGGACGAGCGCACCCGCGTCGGGGATGTCGGTGTTCAGGTCGTCCCAGTCCTGCACGGCCTGCCGGATCGCGACCCTGAACGCAACCAGCCCCATGTTGTTGGCGCGATCGAAGCTGGTGCGGTGCGTGAGTTCCCCGGCGACCATGCGGGCGTGAACCTGCTCGGCTTCGTCGAGGCATTCGCGGACCTCAGCGATCCAGTCGCCGAAGCTCCACGTGGAGGGGTGACGGTCGGTGTGAGTCATGGTGCCCTCTCCTGCGGCTCAGGCCGGGTCGATCGTGACGGTGTACGCGCGCTGGTGGTCCTCGTGGATCCAGTAGTCGTCCAGGCGCTCGCCGCGCTCGACGGTGACCTCACCGGAGGGAAGCTTGCCCTGCTCCTGGAAGCGGGCCACGGCGTCGGCGGGGGCATCGCCGTCGTAGTAGTGGACCTGGTCCACGAACGCGCCGTCTTCGTCGGTGTACCCCCACGTGGGGATGCCGTCGGCTTCCTGGCCGTTGGAGGCGATGAGGGTGTAGGTGCGGTTCATGGGCTTCTCCTTGAGGATGCGGTTGATGGTGGTTCGTGCGACGCCGGACAGGTCGTGGATCTCTTGTTTGGTGAGTCCGTGGACGTTGTAGGCGTCTCGGATGACCTGGTCGCGGTTTTTGATTGTGGCGAGTTGTCGCGCGATGCCACTGCGCTTGTCCATGTAGTACATGCTACACGATAGGCGTAGCAAATGCTACGCATCTGGCCAAGAAAAACCCGGCCGAAGCCGGGCCCGTCCTACCTGACTACCTTGAAGAAGACCCTCACCTGTTTGCCCTTCCCACCATCCGCAGGCCTCTCCTCCTTCATCAGCTCGTTGCCGCTCATCGCCGACAGAGCGTTGCGGATCTTCTGATCGCTTTCCCCCGTTGCAGAGCGAAGCTCACCGATCGTCCACCACTCCTTGTCTGAAGCCTTCATGAGACGAAGGATCTCCTGACGCCGAGCGGTAGCCTTTTGCCGAGTCTCCAAGCTCGGACCGGAAGCACCCTTCCTTGGGTGGGCCGCCTTGGTCTTCTCTCCCCGAAGTGCTCGAAGGCCAGCTTCCAAGTCATCGAGCTCATTAACGCGCACTCGGAGGGCCTCTAGCTGCCCTGACACCTCCTTGATCTCTCCCTCCAAGCGAGACCGTTCCGCATGGATCTCGTTGAGGAACCCTTCGGCTGCCTTTTCAATGCCACTACCGCTCATGGGCCAAAGCTAGACAGGACCCATCGTGTTGCAACGGCGTTCGCTGAGCCTGTTGCCGGTTCGTGACCTTCAAGCAGGACCGCTGGCGACAGCGAATCGGGGGCACCGGCAATCACTGCCGGTGCCCGGGGCCTCTACAGCAGGTTCGCCTTGACGTACTCGTCGGTGATGTTGGCGTAGGCCTCGTTGGGCAGGACTGGCACCCGTGAGCCGCCTCTCACGCCGTTTCTGGCGGCCCTTTCGCGGCGTAGCTGGTCTTCCCACGTCCACCCGCCTGCGGACGTCTGTGCGGGCACCTGGGGCGTTCCGAGGAGCCGCGCAAGGTCAGGCCGCGCGGCCACACCCACCGTCGCGAGGTGCGCCCTCAACCGTGCGATGTCCTCGGGGTCCCCTGCTTTGATCTCCCCGGCGCACAGGCCGCACCCGTGGGTGGGCATGGTCTGGTGGTGGTCTGCACACTCGGTGACGGTCGGGGCGGCGGAGTGGCGGCGCACGTGCGCGAGGTCTCCGAGGAGGAGCCGTTCTTCTCGGTTGGTCATCCACCACACGAGCGAGCGGATGCGTTCGCCGCGTCCGTCGCCTTGCTGCTCGATGTAGTCCACGACGGCGGTGGCTTCGTCGTCGGTGCATCCCAGTCGTTCGATGACGATGGTCTCAGGGGTCTTCGTCTTCTTCTCAGCGACGGGAGCGGGCTCGGGCTCAGGTGTCACCGGGGCGGAAGAAGAAGAGTTTTCCTGATCAGTACTTCCTACATCGGTACTTCCGTGATCGGTCCTTCTTAAAGAGGTACCGGTTTCAGACGTACCGCTTTGTGACGTACCGGAATGTGACGTACCGGAACCGGTACCCCACGTGTCCTCTGACTCGGCCTCGGAGTCGTTGGAGCTGCCCTGCTCCTCGCTCTGGCCAGTAACGCCGTCACTGGAACCGTTACCGGAAGGGTTACCCGAAGCCTTCCCGTGGCCCTCCTGCGGGAGGTGGAACAGGTGCATGACCGTCTCGACGCGCTTGCCGTTGTGCTTGAGGTCGCGGATGAGGTAGCCGAACTCCTCCAGCTCGGAGAACGCCTGACGGAACGCGCGGCGTCCTTCGGCGCGGTCGCCTCGGTCCTTGCGTGCCTGTCGCCACATCTGGTCGGCGTTGGTCTGCCAGCCTTCGGGGCGGGAGATGAGCTCCATGAGGACGGAGCGGGCGAGGCCGGAGAGTCGGCCGTCGCGGATCGCCTGGTTGGCGAGGATGGTGAAGTGCGCTTCGTGGCGCATGTGGTGAACCTTCAGCACGACTGGCCCCCTATGCGGGGCGCGCGCGAGGTACCATTAGCCTTAGACAAGGCCGCCTCCTGGCGTAATCAGGATGGTGGTTCAGAAGCCGTCTGGTGCTACCAACACCGGGCGGCTTCGCTGTTTTCGGTTGTCCTCCCAGTTTACCCCCTTTGCACGTGCATGGGGGGTGTCCGGTGGGCTTGACTGTAGCCTACGCTACATGTAGCGTGTGATGCATGAACAAGGAGTCAGCGGAAGCCGCCCTCCGCGAATACGCCGAGATCACCGCCGACCGCGACAACCGCATCCGCAGGGCACACACCGCAGGCATCACCAAACACCGCATCCACACCATCAGCGGCATCGCACGCACCACCATCGACCGCGTACTCAAGGAGAAGTGAGCGCATGCCCCCGGACAACGCCCCCGTCATCGCCTACCGCATCATCCACCCTGGACGGCACGTACTCTGCCTTTTTGAGCGTGCAGCCCCAGCAGAAGAGAGGGGCTATCTCGGCTACTACGAAACCGTGAGCTGCATCAACCCACACAGCAGCGGCCCGCGTGGCTGGCCAGGCGACGTCTCTCACCTGGTCGACGGGGTCTGTGCCATGTACGGATCCGGAATCAAAAACGCCCTCAGTGAATTCGGGGCGGTCGTTCAGCGCGTCACGAATGCGGAGAAATGGGATGCCGAGGACGCTGACGACGCTGGAGCGCTAGAGCTCATAGAGGCGGCCCGGGTCAAGTTCGACATCGTGACCCTCACCCCCGGCAGCCGGGTCATGTCCCACGACCTTCTGCCCGACCTCTTCCGCGAGGGAGTCTGTCCGCCCCTCGCAAAGTAGGCAGGCCACCTCACCGAGTGAGAGCAAGCAAAAAGCCCGCGCGGAGAACCGCGCGGGCTTTGGTGTGCACGTGCAGCACAGCGGCGAAAGCCCCCGACGGGCGGGGGCTCACGAGGTCACTTCCGGCGGTTCCACGACGCCGACGCGCGCTCCTTCTCCCACGCGAGGATGGTCTCCTCACGCCACAGCGGTGACTGGCCGACGCGCTCATCGGGCTCGGGGAAGCCGTCTCGTTTCCGCCATAGGTACTGGCGGACAGTCTTGGGTTGTACGCCGAGGTGTTCGGCGACGGCCGCGATGGTCAGGTATCCGGGGATCATGCTCCGATCGTAGCTTGTAGACACCGACTCGACAAAGAGGAGTTAGGTGGGGTAAGGTGTGCTTGTAGATACGGTGACTACAAAGTTGAGAGGGAGAACCCCGTGACCGCCAGCACCTACCGCGCACTCACCCACGAAGAAGGCGTTGCCGCTCAGCTCCATGCCGCCAACAAGAAGCTCGACTTCATCCGAGGCCTGCACGCCTCGTACCTCTACGAGAACAGCGAGATCCGAGAGCGGCGCTGCCTCTCCTGCGACGTCAGTTACCCGTGCAGCACGACCAAGGCGCTCGACACCCCCGCCTGACCGCCTGACACACGAAGGAGACCCGATGGCCGACTACACCCCGCGCGCCGGAGACCTCGCCCGCGACCACGACCACGACCTGTGGTTCGTATATGGCACCCCCGACAACCTGCACGCCATCAGCGCCGACTACGACCCCGCCGTCGCAGGGCAGCCCATCGCCCACGTCGTCAAGTGGTGGGGGCCGCTCTACCTGGAACACCGGCCCGCCTGACCGCACACGAAGGGCCGTCCCGCTCGACCCGGGACGGCCCGCCAACACCATACCGAGGAGACCTGATGTACGCCGTGTACGGGGTCCGCACCCGATACGTCTACCCCAACCCCAACGGCCACCCCATCCTCGCCCTCGGTGACCGCGAGTACCTCGTGGTCCGGAACGGGCAGGTGGTCCACCGCACCGGCAGCCACGCTCTCGCGCTGGCGTGGGTTGGTGACCGCCAAACCGCCCGGCAGGGGCCGCCGTGTGTGCGCCTGGCCGCCTTCGCGCACCGGGCCCGCACTGTGAAGGAGCCGTGATGGACCAGCCGGAGGCCACGATGACGGTGCACGTCCGCCAGCCCACCGCCGACCTGGCCCAGCCGCCCCGGGTGCTGGCCGTCACGATCAGCACAGCCTGCCCCGAATGCGGCGGCCCGCGAGGAGTTCCTCGCACGCACACGCGCACGCGCGGAGGGGTCGCTTACGAGGTGGATGAGTGGTGTAACCCGTGCGGCCACATCGATTTCTACGCGAACGTGATCAAGGAAGGGAAGCAGTGATGGACCTGCGAGAGAAGATCGCGGAGGTGCTGTACGAGCCGCCCACGGGAGCGAGCGGCATGAGCAAGCTCCTAGCCGAGGACGCCCACGACCGCCGCGTCAACGCCGTGATGGGGGTCGTGGAAGCCGAAACCAAGAAGCTGAGAGAGGAGAACTCGCGCCTGCGCGCGCTGGAGGCCGCCAGCCGCACCATCCGCGTGCTCAGCGCGGAGAAGGACCAGAAGATCATCGAGCGGGGGAAGCGCGTCCGGGCCCTGGAGGACGAGAACCAGCGGATGCGGGACGACCTCGCCTCCCGGATCGTGGAGGAGGAGCGCAGCGTGCAGGAGCAGATCACCAAGGAACCGCTCAACTCGTGGCTGGCCGGTGTGCTCTTCGGCCTCCAGCGCGGCCGCGACATCGTGACGTCCCGCGCCCGTGAGATCGCTGAGGAGGCGGCCCGCCCTGGGTCCTGCTCGCACGTCGCGTCCGGTCTGCTTCTCGACGGCAGCACGTGCGCACGGCCCATCGGGCACACCGGCGACCACTCCGACCACAAAGGTGGCATGTGGGAAAACATGAGGGAGGAGGCGTGAACGAGCCGCCCGTCCGGATCACCCGCCGTGAGTCCGCCAGCTACCCCTACGCGTGGCGGTGCACCAACCCCGACCCCGAGAGCTACACCGGAGAGTGTGGGGCGGCGTCCTTCGCGGACAGTCGCCTGGCCGCTGAGTACGCGCACCAGGTCCACATGCGCCACGAACACGAGGAGGCGTAACTCCGGCCTCTTCACCGGGAAACCCCCGGAAGGTACAGTGACCCTGGGAACGCTGTTCAGGTACACAGCGACAGAAGGCCCCCACCGCGATGGTGGGGGCCTTCCTGTTGGGTCCTACCGGCGAGCCACAGCCAGGAACGCCGACCACTCAGCGACTACAGGAACCTCGATGTGACCCAGCTCCCGGTTCTGAGTGTCACGGACAGCAGCACCCGCAGGAAGGTCCGCGACCTCCACGCAGTTCTGCCCCTTCCCGGTGCTGTAGCTGGACTTGCGGAAAACGAGGTGGGAACGCTCAGGCATTGCGAGCCTCTTCTTCTACTGCTAGACGGGCAGCTTGCTCTTCAAGAATGCCACCGAATCCGCCTTCGACAACGCCACGTCCCGCGTCGCCTTGAACAGACGCTGGTGGTGGGCGATCTCATCCTCTTCCTCCAGGAACTGGCCGCCCGACGAGTGCTCCAAGAACACCACCTCAGGGTCGTGCTTGAACCGTAGGATCGTCGCGCCCCCCGACAGGCCCGGGTAGGGGCCGACCGCGTCCGGGATGATGCGCACCTCCACGCCACGCCGTGGCGTCAGCAGCGCACCCACCTGCTCTTCGAGTACATGGGTGGGGATTTTGCGGATCGCGGTCTCATCGATGAGCGCTGTCAGCTTCGGTGCGTCCGGGCGATCCAGGACGGAACGGCGCATCATCCGCGCCTCAACGCGGCGTTCGACCTCTTCGGGATCGGTCACACCGGATCCGGAGATGACCGCCCGCGCGTACCCGTCGGTCTGGAGTAGACCAGGGATGAACCCCACCTCGATCGTCAGCAGCTCCGAGGCTTCGTTCTCCAGGTCGATGTACGCGGCCGACTCGAATTCCTTCTTGTAGCCGACCCACCAGCCGGTCTGTGAGGCTTCGCGGGCGAGCTTGAGGTAGGCGTCTCGTTCGGCGGGGTCGACGACGCCGTACACGTCCAGGAGCGCGAGCAAGTCGGGCTCGCGGACGCGTTGGACCTTGCGGTTCTCGATGCGGACGATCTTCGCGGCCGACCAGGGGCGTTCCGGTGCGCGGAGCTTCGCTTCTTTGGAGACGGCGTCGACGGTCATGCCGCGTGCCGCCCGCAGGGTGAGGAGCTGCCGTGCGAGGCGGCGTCTGCGCAGTGTGGGGCTGACGGCCAGGGCGGCGCTCCTCGATCCGGACTTGCGGCGGTTACGCGGCAAGGTAGCGCGTCCGGGCGGATTCTCTGACATTCGTCGCACCGTTCACTCAGCTGTGGGGGGTTCATTGCTGATCGTGTCATACATCCTAAAGTGAATATTGCATTTTTGGGAGACCTAGGGCAGCATGGCATCACCTGAACGGCTCGCCGGGCTTCCCACCCGGCACCCATGTGGAGGTGCGCGTATGCGCTACCCGATACCCCAGCAGCGTGATCCGCTCATACAGGCCATAGAGGACGGCACACTCACCGAGCAGCAGAGAGCCGCGGTCGCGGACGTGGTGCAGACCGTGATCCTCCAGGCGGAGGACGGCGCTCCGGTGAGGCCGGGCACGCTGATGGATCTGACGATCGCGGACGCGACCAGGTATCAGGTGATCCTCGCGGCGCTGCGCACGAACCGCGCTGACCTGTACCCGGTGACGGCGTGAGCGCCCCCGAGCGGGCTGAGGACGCGCCGCTCACCGAGGCCGAGCGCCGCGCTGACGAACGGCAGGGCGACTACATCGACTACGAGCGTCGCCGCCGCGAGCAGGCCGACAGCAGCCACTAGACCCCCGCCCCGCAGGCACATCCATGTGGTCGACACTGCGGGGCGGGCCCGGAGGAGGGGCCGGGACGGGGCTGCCAGCTGAGGGGGTGGCAGCCCCACAATCGTCCGCGCNNCCGTGAGGTGGGAGGGGTCCGGCGGGGAAGCCGCGAGGTGCCGGACCCTGAGCCCCCGTCCATCGTGAGGTGGGCGGGGGTTTTCGTATGTCAGGGACTGTCTGCAAGGAAATCTAGGTACCCTATTGACAGACCTGATCTAGATACCCTAGATTTAGGCGTGTCAGCAGGACAGCACACCAGGAGGCGGACATGATCAGGATCGACCGGGCGAACCGCGACCACGCCGAACTCCTCGACCCCGCCAACTGGCTGTCCTTCCACTGGTCCAACGCCACCCGCGCCTGCCGAGGCTGCGACGACTGCGGCGGCACCACCGAAACCCTCGTCCAGTGCTACGGCGAAGGAGTCGTCGACGATGTCCGCCACGGTGTCAGTGTCTGCCGCGACGAGGACGACCTCATCGACTACCTCGCGACAGTCGGCGCCGACCTCGAAAACTGCGTCCTGGTGGAGCTCAAGGGCTCCTACAGCGACGACGACGCCCACGACGAAGACCTCGGCGAGTACCTGATCCTGCCCACCGAGATCACCTCCGTCCGCCCCGTCACCGACGAGTTCATCGCTCGGGTCTTCGCGAAGATCGACGAGAAGGAAGCCTGATGAGCAGCAGCTACTACCGCATCGACTGGGACGCCCTGAACCAGCTTCCCGACCCCGCCAAGATGAAGGCGCTCGCCGGCGTCTTCGACCAGGTCCGCAGCGAGATCGGCGCTGAGCGGGGCAGGATGGTTCACCGGGCGCACGCCGAGCACGGCACGCAGAAGGCGGCCGCCGCCGCGCTGGGCATGAAGGCCGCCCGATTCGGCCAGATCTACAACGAGCACAAGGAGAAGACCATGACCACGACCACCTCTTACGGCACCTGGAACAACCACGGCGACAGCTCCGCGCTCACCGTCGAGGACAGCGTCGGCCAGTTCATCAGCGGCGGCGACAGCGAGTGGGTGGAGCGCATCCAGGCCGACGGGAGCTTCGACGCGATGGTCGCCGGATACCGGTCCGCCATCAACGACGCCCTGCCCGACGGTGTCAGCCTGAACGGTGACGACTTCTACGGCCCCTACTACGACGCCGACCAGAACTGGGACGGCTACCCCGAGAACGAGTCCGGCGGCTTGGACATCGCCGCAATCATCGCTGAGATCGACCTCGGAGCGATCGTGGACGAGCACGACCCCGACAACGACTAACCCCGGCACAATGAGAGCGGCCCCGCCCAGGGCAATTGGGCGGGGCCGCTCTTTCAGCGTAGGAGGACTGATGGAGTACGGCGACACCGACGGCCACGGCATCTACGGGCAACTCACCGAAGGCCCCGGCGGTCTGGTCTGCCACGAATGCGGGCAGGAAAGGCAGTTCCTCGGACGCCATGTGCGCGTCCACGGGCTGTCGGCCGACGCCTACCGGGAGAAGCACGGGCTCGGCCGGTCCACCCGGCTCGCTTCCCGAGAGTTGCGCGGCCAGTGGGGGGAGAAAGCCGCCGCCCGGGTCGGCTCCCCCGAGTGGCAGCGGTTCGAAGCAGCGCGGGATGCGGACGCCGCCCGGGAGGAGTCGCTGCGTGCGCTCTCCGAGCCGCTGCGAGCCCAAGCCCTGGAGTCACGCCGTAGGCAGGCGCTCGCGGCGTCACGGTCCCGTCCGGCGCGTGTGTGCGGAGTGGACGGGTGTGGGCGCAAGCACGTCGCCGACGGGCTGTGCGGCACCCACTACGAGCGCAGGAAGCGCACCGGGGACGTGCAAGCCGACGTGCCGGTTCAGAAGCGCCGGGGCGGTCCGCGGCCGCGTTGAGCGGGTACACCCACACCATGGACCCTGACCCGGACCGTGTGTGGCTCGCTGAGCTGCTGGAGACCGTCGGCCCCGAGGGCGCTTGCCTGATCGCGGAAGCGCTCGGCATCGACCTCGACGAGGAATGAGAA
Source organism: Nocardiopsis synnemataformans DSM 44143 (assembly GCA_000340945.1). GTDB lineage: Bacteria > Actinomycetota > Actinomycetes > Streptosporangiales > Streptosporangiaceae > Nocardiopsis > Nocardiopsis synnemataformans. The sequence goes on from ANAW01000275.1 coordinate 18,693, forward strand.
AGCCCCCGCCGACGTGGCGGGGGCTGAACTGTGGGGTCAGTCGTCGGGGTCCTCAGGCCAGCCGACGACCTCCGCCTCAGTGGCGCTGACGTCGATTCCCCACCCCAGATCTTCGAAGCGCGGGTCAGCGGCGACCTTGCGGACCTCTGCGACGAACTCGTTCCACAGACGGGCGTCCTTGTCGTCCTCGGCGGTGTAGTGATCAGACAGCGCAGCGGTGGCGTGAAGTTCGGCCCTCTTACGTCCCATGTCAGGACTCCTTTTTCTCTGAGCGGCGCTTCTTGGCCGCTTCGACGGCTTCGGGGTTGAGGATGCGGCGCACGGTCTCCCGGCTGTAGCCGCTGGCCTCGACGAGGTCTTTCTGCTGGAGGCCTTGGGTGATGCCTTCTCGGAAGGCGTGTGTGCGTTCGGCGTTGGCGTCTGCGAGCTGCTGGTCGTAGCGCTCGACTGCCTTGCGGATGGCGTCTTTGGGGTTCACTCCCCCATGATGCCATGCATGTTGGGCCTAAAGCTATGGGCCTAACACACTTGCCATGACTAACATGTTGGGCCTAAGATGTTAGTCATCAGCACGACACCGAGAGGACCCCCGATGCGCCACCGCCCGACCGTCGCCGAAGCCCGCATCAAGCGCCACATGCGCCAAGCCACGCGCCGCGCCACCGTCGCCACCCGCAAGACCGCGCACGCGGAGCACCGGGGCAGCCTCCACACCACCGCGTCACACCTGCGCGACATGGGCGCCGACGACGCCACCGCGACCGGCATGGCCTCCAGCATCCGCAAGCGCCTCACCGGAGGCGTCCGGGGCTTCGCCCTCCGCGACGGTGTGCGCCGCGCCTGCACCCGCTACACCCGCGCACAGGTGATCGCCGCGCTCGTCGCCTACAAGCCCCGCAAGGCCGACTACAAGGCCTTCCGTGACCTCGCCCTCGCCGCCTAAGGAGACCCCGTGACCGGCTACGACCCCCTCACCCACGACCACACCCGCCCCCTTACCTCCGCGATGGTGTCCGCCCTCGCGAAGGCCACCAAGGACGGGCACCTGCGCATCACCGACATGCGCACCATCCGCGCCATGGAGAGGCGCGGGCTCGTGTCCGGCGTCAAGGGGTGGGTGGAGCGCCCCGCGCGCCGCTACCACCACCGTGTGAACGCCACCGAGCGCGAATGGGGCGTCGAGTCCTGGGAGCTGACCGCCCGGGGCCGCGAGTACGCCAAGCGCCTCAACAACGACACCCGAGCCGACTCCCAGTTCTGACAAGGAGCCCCACATGAACCCCGTCGACAACGCAGCCGCCGACATCTCCGCTCAGGCCACTTCGCTGGACGTGGCCGCCGCAAAGCAGTTCCTCGCCGTGAACGCCACCGACGGCCGCCGCGCCGCCATGGACACCTCCGGCGCCGGACACCTCATCCGCAAGTACAAGATCAACCGCAACCTGTCCGCGATCTGCCGCCGCATCGTCGCCGACCACGAGGAGAACCAGTGACCACCACCCGCACCCACATCGACCGCGTCACCGACTACGCAGGCACCCTGCCCGAGCGACACGACTCCGGGTTCCCGTGGTTCAGCGAGACCAGCGACCACAACCGCCTCATTCAGGCGCTGTGCCTGGCCTGCAACCTCCACAACCCGGACCTCATCGTCGCGCTCACCAAGACCCGCACGGTCGCCGACTCCGCCGACGACCTGGAGCGCATCGCCGACACCGCCGACACGGACGAGGCCACCCGCCGGTCCATGCGCCGCGTGGCCCGGATGCTCCGCGACTACACCCACGAGGGGGACTGATGGCCGGAGAGGACCTGTACTACCTAGAGCCCGACCCCGCCCCCGACACCCGGTGTGTGCACCTGGTCGACGGTGAGGAGTGCGGGGAGCCCACGGACGGCGGCCCGGTGTGTGACTGGCACCCGGCCGCGACCCCTGAGGAGTACGACGCCTACGCGGCGCAGGCCGCATAGCCCATACGAAGGAGAACACGATGAGCATCGACGATGTCCGAGCCCGAGTCGCCCGCATCGAAGCGAACCGTGACGACGACGAGTCCGCACACAGCATGGAGGACGACCTGTACACCGACGTGCTCCGCGCGATCGCAGGCGGCGCCCCGAACGCCGCTGAGCTCGCCACCGAGGCGCTGCGCACCGTGGACATCGACTTCGCCCGCTGGTGCGCCTGACCGCATGAGACGGCCCGGCAGGAGGATGCCCCCTCCGCCGGGCCACTGGAACCCCAGACAGGAGAACCATGACTGAGACTATCGACCTCTCCACCATCCTCGCCCGACGCGGACACGCGAACGTCAACGACGCGTTGGACGGCATCGTCGGCGAGGCCGGGTGGCTCACCACCGAGCAGCTCGCCGACCTCATCCACACCGACGGCATCATCGGGGAGGCGAACACCCGCACCAAAAGCCCAGTCGGGCTGTGGATCGTGGCTGACCTCCAGGCGCACGGTGTCCCCGCGGTCGCGTACTCGTGGGTGGGTGGGGTGGTGCACGTGTACGACGCGGCCATCCGGTTGATCGGTGAGGTGGCCATCCCCGAGGGGCACACGTTGCACCGGTTGGACTGCGAGGTGAACGATCTGGAGAGGCCGGAGATCACCTGGCAGGGCGAGTCGGACCCCCGCTAGGAGCAACCGCCCCGCCCCAACCCGGGGCGGGGCCTACCCTTGAACACCACCGGGAGGAACGCCATGCCGTTGACTGAACACGAAGCCCAGATCAGGGACCTCAAGAACGCCCTTACGGCGGCCTCGGAACTCACCTACCACGACAGCGAAGGGCGACCCATCACCGCCCGCCGGAGCTTCATCCCGTACATCGTCTGGGACTTCACCCGCCCCGACGGCCGACGCGCTCGCGTGGCCATCACCGACGAGGTGAAGGTCTTCAAGCTCCTGCGGGGCATCTCCATGCACGGCGAGTGGCCCGCCCGCATGCTGGGGATGCCGGAGTTCGAGGAGTTCGCAGGCGAAGGCCACTAGCCGCACGGTAGGTTGCGCGCAACCGATTGGTTCCGCTAGAGTGTGCTCTAGTAGAGCTTTTGTCGAAAGGCCCGGTCTTCGGATCGGGCCTTTTGCGTGCCCGGAGGTGTCTTGGCCACCAATCAGCAGCTCGCGCAGCAGGCGCAGGACTCCATGCGCGCCGCCCGTCGCCTCCTCGCGATCGTGGAGCTGTCCACCGGCATCGAGTGGGCGACCACGTCCGGTGACACCGTCCGCGTCGAACCCCACGACGGGGCTTGGGGTGTGCACAGCAGCGGCGTCCTATGGGCCGTGCGGGACAGTGCGTCGGCTGTGGACTTCGCGGCGCGTGCTCTGCCGCCTGCGGACGCTGACCTCGCGAAGCTGCTCACGTGGACCGCGTGCGGGAAGCCGCGCATCTGATCGTGCCCGGGGTTCTTCCCCGCTCCGGGCGCACACCTAGCACCCCTCGGAGGACACCATGCCTGACCCGCAGAAGCCCGGTGCCGTCACCGGCTACCGACAGCACTCTCAGGAAGCCATCGACCTCGTCAACGAGATCAAGGAAGCCGAGAACCGCCTCGGTGACCTGCACGCGCGTCTCCGCGAACGCGACGACGTCGACGAGCGCATGCTCGACATTGGCCGCACGAACCTCCAGCAGGGGTTCATGTGGACCGTGCGCGCCATCTTCCAGCCCGACAGCAGGCTCTGATGTGCGGCCAGGAGCAGTTCGAGATGCCGGAGTTCGCCCAGGAGCTCCAGCGTGAGGCGTTCGAGCGCTACCGCGAAGAGCTACGCGCCAAGCAGGAGCGCGAGAAGCCCGCACTCGAAGCGTTCGGGCTCACCTAGACCGTCCAGCCGGGCACACACCATGACGCTACGGCGCACGGCCCGCGACTGGACACACACGTCCCGGCCGCTCCCTTGGGGGTAGGCGAGCGGCCGGGCGACTCACTTCACCACGGCGTCGTCGGATTGATCGGCTCCGTGTGCTCCTGACACCACGGAATCATCGCCTCCACAGCAGCATCCGTGTCCCCCATGTGCTCCAACGCGATCTCCCGCAGCGCAGGCTCCGCGTCCTCCTCCAGGGCGTCCGTGCTCGCCTCCATCGCCAACGTGATGACCTCCGCTTCCTCGTGCGGCTGCAAGTTGTCCGCAGCCAGGTAGGCGTCACGGACGCGGAGCTTCTCGCAGATCATCGTCGCCGAATTCGGGTCCACCGCCACCTCAGGTGACGCAGACGGCGACTCCACGACAGCCTCAGACGGCGACGGAGACACGGCAGGCTCACCCCCACCCGACGAGCACGCAGACACAGCCAACGCCACCACGACGACAGCACACACCAAAGACCTCAAAATGCACCTCCAGTAGGGGGAAGCGCCAGAGCGGGCAGCGCAGAGCCACCAGTGTGACACCACGACGGGCAGGAGGTGAGGGGGTTGTGCCTCCCCGCATCCCCGACGACAAACGCGCCGCGATCGTGGCCGACCTCGACGAAGGCAAGAGCCGCAACCAGATAGCCCGCGACCACGACGTCTCACCGTCCACCGTCAGCAAGGTCGCACAGGAAGAACAGCACGCATTCGACCGGACGAAGGTCATCGCCGCCACGCGCGCGAAGCAGGCCGACAACCGCAGCCGCCGCGCACAGCTCGCAGCCGACCTCCTCTCAGATGCCGAACGCCTCCGCAAGCAACTATGGGAGCCGACGACGATCGGCGCTTTCGGTGGCCGCGACGGCGAATGGCACACCGCCGAAGTCGAGGAACCCCCGTTCGCTGACAAGCGCGCCATCCTCTCCTCCGTGCAGACCGCTGTCAGGGCGCACACCGAACTGGAGAAGGTCGACGCGACCGGGTCCGCTGACGGCGCCAAGAGCATGCTCGGGAAGCTCTTCGACAGCGTGAAGCAGGCATGGGAGGACAGCAACGGTGCTGGAGTCCCTCCCGCTGAGCCGCAAGCAGATCGAGTCGGTAGCGACGAGTGAGGCGTCCGTCAACATCTGGGACGGCGCCATCCGCAGCGGCAAGACCATCGCGAGCCTGTTGCGCTGGCTGTTCTACGTCGCTGACGCCCCGCACGGCGGCGAACTCGTCATGATCGGCCGCACCCGTGAAGCCATCGGCCGTAACGTCATGGGGCCGCTCCAAGACCCGGCGTTGTTCGGGGAGTTCGCCGACCAGGTCAAGTACACGACCGGGGCGCCGACGGGCACCATCTTGGGCCGGAGGGTCCACGTGATCGGCGCGTCCGATGCGAAAGCGGAGAAGGTCATCCGCGGTATGACGGTGGCGGGCGCGTACTGCGACGAGGTCACCGTGTTGCCGGAGGACTTCTTCACGCAGCTCCTCGGGCGTATGTCGGTTGAGGGTGCGCAACTGTTCGGCACCACCAACCCCGACTCGCCGAGCCACTGGTTGAAGGTGAAGTTCCTCGACAAGCTGCACCAGCTGCCGCACTGGCGGTACTGGCGGTTCACGATGGACGACAACCCGGCCCTGTCCGAGGACTACAAGGCCAGGAAGCGCATCGAGTTCACGGGCTTGTGGTTCCGCCGTTTCATCCTCGGGGACTGGGTCGCTGCTGAGGGCGCCGTCTACCCCATGTGGGACCCCGACCGGCACGTCATCGGGTGGGATCACCTACCGCCCATGCAGCGGCTTCTCGCAGCGGGCATCGACTACGGCACCACCAACGCCACGAGCGTGCTCCTTCTCGGACTGTCCGATGAGCGCGACGAGCGTGGCCGCGACACCTCCCGGCTGATCCTCGTGGACGAGTGGCGGCACGACCCGCGCACCGGAGCACCACGCCTCACCGACGGGCAACTGTCCGAGCGGATCAGGGCATGGCTGCGAACCGCGCACCTTCCCCGCCAGGTGCTCACTCCGGAATACGTGGTTGCGGACCCGTCCGCTGCGAGCTTCCGCCTTCAGTTGCACCAGGACGGGTTGGCGACCTCGCCGGCGCACAACGATGTCGCGCACGGCATCGGGATGACCGCGACCCTGCTCGCTGAAGGACAGCTCGCCGTCGCTGATCGGTGCCGCGGGTTCATCTCTGAGGTGTCGGGCTACTCGTGGGACGACAAGGCCACTGAGAAGGGCAAGGACGAGCCCGTGAAGGTCGCTGACCACTCCTGCTTCGTGGCTGGCACGCCTGTCCTCACTGAGACGGGCGAGCGTCCCATTGAAAGCATTCGGCCGGGCGACCGGGTTCTGACGCGAGGTGGCTGGAAACCCGTCACTGACGCAGGGCTCACCGCCCAATCGGCAAAGACCTACCGGGTCGATCTGTCGAATGGGCGATCGTTCACTGGAACTGGAAATCATCCGGTTTGGGTGGACGAGAAGGGGTGGATTCGTATAGATGCACTCCGATACGCGGATAAAATGGTGACATGGGAAAGCGCGTCGAAGTCATCGTTTTCAACGGGACCAAGTTCCGCCGATACCCGGATTCTAAAGGCCTCTCTGACCGGCGGTACTACACCCCTGGCATTGGGGATCGCCAGCAGGGCATCAAGCGTCTCCATGAGGAGATCTGGATGGCTCAGCACGGACGGAGCATCCCCGAGGGCCACCACATCCACCACGCTGACGGCAACCACGACAACAACGACCCAGCCAACCTCGTGTGCATCCCCGCAGACGAGCACAAGGCTCACCACGGCGCACAGCCTCGCAGTGAAGCCCAGCGCCGCCACTGGCTTGACTACCAGAGCCGAGCGGCAGCCTGGCACGGCTCCGAGGAGGGGCGTGCCTGGCATTCGGAACACGGAAAGCGAACGTGGGACAGCCGAGAGGCCGTCACCAAGACCTGCGAGCACTGCTCAAAGGACTACAGCACCCGGTCTCGTGGTCCGGCGGACCGTTTCTGTTCGAACGCCTGCAAGTCTGCTTGGCGCCGGAAAGCTGGACTCGACAACGAGTCTCGGCACTGTGAGCGATGCGGATCTGAATTCACAGTCAACCGATACCTCAAGACTCGGTTCTGCGGACGTTCGTGTGCTTCGCGTTACCGAGCTTCCCGGCGAGGTTCCGGTTTGGAATCTGTCGGTAGCTGATCGGCCGGAGTACTTCGCGAGCGGCGTTCTGGTGCACAACTGCGACGCCGCTCGCTACGCCATCGCGACGACTGAGGCTCTATGGCGGGCGGCACTTCCCAACCCGATCGACCTCGCTGCGTGATGGGAGTGACCATCCTTGCCGCTCCCTGACTCCTCTGTGCCGTGGCCGCCCAAGGACACCGAACGCCCGCGCGCTCTGTATGACGCGTGGGGGGCGTGGTACTCCGGTGACCCTGACCAGCTGTCCGCGTACTACGGCGGGGGCGGCGCTCACAGCCGCCTCTCCCCCACCCCGCGCCCCTCCCAGTACCGCGGCGGCGTCATCGGGACCGTCGCCCGCTGGTTCTGGGGTAGCCCACCCGACCCAAACCAACTTCCCAACCGGCTGCACGTCCCCCTCGCGTCCGACATCTCCTCAACGAACGCGGACCTGCTGTTCTCCGAGGCACCAACACTGGCCGTGGACGAACAGGGCGAGGACAAACCCACCCAGGACCGTCTCGACTGGCTCATGACCGAGGGCGGCATGCACGCCGCGCTCCTCGAAGCAGCTGAGATGGCCAGCGCCTACGGCGGCGTGTACCTGCGCGCCTCCTGGGACAAGACCGTGGCCGACCACCCGCTCGTGGACGCCATCGCGCCTGACTGTGCCGCACCCGAGTGGCGCGCCGGCCGCCTGGTCGCCGTCACCCTGTGGAAGGTGCTGGAGGACCGCGACGACAACACGGTCATCCGCCACTTGGAGCGCCACGAACCCGGTGTGGTCTATCACGGCCTGTATGAGGGCAGTAGGGACAGTCTCGGCAGGAAGCTGCCGCTCGCTGACCACCCGGAAACCCAGGGGTTCGCGGTCAACGCCGAAGGCGGCATCCCCACCGGGGCGAAACGCCTCGCGGTGGTGTACATCCCGAACATGCGCCCGCACCGCATCATCCGCGGCACGCCGCTCGGACGCTCTGACTACTCGGGTGTCGAGCACTTCATGGACGCCCTGGACGAGACGTGGTCGTCGCTGATCCGCGACATCGACCTCGGCAAGGGCCACCTGATCGTCCCTCACTCGTTCCTCGACACCCATGGTCGTGGACAGGGCGCGTCGTTCTCGATGGACCGGAAGGTGTTCACCCCGGTCAACGGGTTGCAGGGCGCGGGCGACAACTTCAAGGACGTCATCGAGCAGGTGCAGTTCGCGATCCGTGTGGACGAGCACATCGCCGCGGCGACCGCGCTGACTGAGCAGATCGTGCGCGGCGCCGGGTTCAGTGCTCAGACCTTCGGAGAGTCCGGGGACCTCGCGGTGACCGCCACTGAGGTGCAGCACCGGGAACGGCGTTCGTTCTCCACTCGGAGCCGTAAGACCGGCTACGTCACCCCGGAACTCGCGGGCTTCTCGGAGACGGTCCTGGAGATGGACGCGGCGATCTTCCGCACCAAGGGTGTGGTGCCGCAACGTCCCACCATCGACTGGCCTGACGGTGTGCAGGACGCCCCGGAGGCGAACGCGCGCACCATCGAGCTGCTGAACCGTGCTGGTGCCCTCTCGGACGAGATGAAGGTCCGCATGGCCCACAAGGACTGGGACGACGAGCAGGTCGCCCAGGAGGTGCAGCGCATCCAAGACGAGAACCCGCCCGTGGACCTACGCGCGGCGGCTGGGCTCGTCAACGGGCAAGACCCCGAGGACGACACACCTCCCGAGGACACCCCGCCTGAGCGGGACGAATAACCCCACCCACCAGCACAAGGGCCACCCGGGCGGTGGTCCTTTCGCATGCCAGGAGACACCTTGTCTGACGAGCAGCAGGGCCAGGCGCCCGAAGCCGCCGACACCACCAACACCCAGCAGGCCGACACCGGCCAGCAGGACACACAGACCACCACCCCAGAGGCCAAGCAGGAGCAGGCCGCCAGCGACAAGCCCAAGAGCACCGACCCGTGGGCCGACCCTGAGACGGCCCGCAAGGAGATCGAGCGTCTCCGCCGGGAGAACGCGTCCACCCGCACCAACGCGAAGCAGCAGGCCGCTCAGGAAGCGGTCAGCGAGCTCACGGAGAAGCTGGGGCGCGCACTCGGCCTCGTCAAGGACGACCATCCTCCGACGGCGGATGAGCTCACCAAGCAGCTCACCGAAGCCGCGAAGGAGCGGGACTCCACTCAGTCCGAGCTCCGCCAGCTGCGTGTGGAGCGTGCGGCCGAAAAGGCTGCTCGCACCCACGGCGCGGACGTCGACACCCTCCTCGACTCCCGCAGCTTCGCTCAGAAGCTCAGCGATCTCGATCCCACGGCGGACGACTTCGCCGCGACTGTGAGCGACCTGGTCAAGACCACCGTCGACTCCAACCCCAAGTACCGAGTCGCCCAGGCGGCGACTTCTTCCAGCGCGGACTTCTCCAGCGGGCCTGGTGAGCAGCGCACACGCAAGCCCATCGGACTACACGCCGCTTTCCGCAACCACTACAGCGGCTAGCCCACAAGGAGACAACATATGCCCGTCACCATGGCGATGGCGCAGGTCAACGCCCGAGACGACATCGAACACGAGGTCATCGACAACCTCCGCCGCTACTCGTGGCTGTGGGACCAGATGATCTTCGACGACGCCGCGACTCCCGGCGGTGGCGGCGGCACCCTCATTTACGGGTACACCCGCCTCAAGACCGCCCGTGGCGCCAGCTTCCGTGCGTTCAACACCGAGTACCCGGCGGACATGGCGGAGCGCGAGCAGTTCACCGTGTCGCTGAAGCCGTTCGGTGGGGCGTTCACCCTGGACCGTAAGCTCCGCAACTTGGGCCCGGCTGCGCAGAACGAGATGACGTTCCAGACGCAGCAGCTCATCACCGGTTCCACGATTGCGTGGCAGAACGAGATCATCCACGGCGACACTGCCGTGAACACCCTGGGCTTCGATGGTCTCGACAAGTCCCTGACCGGCACCGACACCGAGTACCTGCCGCTGTCCAACGGTGTCACCTCCGGTCACCTGGACTGGCGGGGCAGCGTGGTGAACACGCAGGCGCTCGCGATGGAACAACTGGACATCCTCGACGACTGGCTGTCCAAGATGGTGCCGTCCACCACGGGCGGTGGCGACCAGGGGCAGCCCGGCGCGCTCCCGCCCGGCGTGAAGGCCATCCTCGGCAACACGAAGAGCATCACCCGCCTGAAGGCGCTCGCCCGGTGGGCGGGCATGTACACCGAGACGAAGGACGACCTCGGCCGTCACGTGTCCATGTACGGGGCGTGGGTCCTGGTGGACCTCGGCGACACCTTCAACGGCAGCGGCCCGATCATCCCGATCGAGTCCCGTGACACCGACGGTGCTGGTGGCGGTGCGTCCCTCGCCGGCATGACGGACCTGTACGCGGTCAGCTTCGGCATGGACGCGTTCCACGGCGTGTCCATGGCCAGCACGCCGCTCGTCGAGTTCTACGCCCCCGACTGGAACACCCCCGGCGCCGTGAAGTCCGGCGAGCTGGAGATCGGCCCGGCTGCGGTGGTCCTGAAGAACACCCGGTCGTGCGGTGTGCTCCGCAACGTCCGTGTGAGCGGGTGACCCATGAGGTACGACGTGACAGCCCCGGTGAAGGGCTACAACGGCGTCGTGGGCGGGGTCACCTTCTACCGGGGCCGTGGCCACGTGGACGAGGCGGAGAATCCTGCTGCGGTGGCGTACTTCCGCCGTCGCGGCTACACGCTCGCTGAGGTCCACGACGAGCAGCCGGAGCGGCCGTCCGAGGACACCGCCCCGGACAAGCCGAAGGCGGCCGACTCCAAGGACACGTGGGTGGCGTACACCGTCGCGACCACCGACCTCACCGAAGCCGAAGCGAAAGACCTCACGAAGGCTGAGCTGATCGAGCTGGCCGAAGCCGAGAAGGAGCAGACCTCATGAGCCACGTCGCAGGAGACTTCACCGGCATCATCCGCGATCGCATGGAGACCGGAACCATGACCGGCACCGCTCCGACCATCGCGGACTCCACCGCCGCTGACGTCGCCGGTCTGGTCGCGGACTTCAACGAGCTGCTGGCCGCGCTCCGCGACCGCGGCGTCATCGCCTAGGAGAGGAGGTGTCCCGTGCCTGTGTACGCCACCCCGCAGGAGCTAGCCGCATGGCTTGGCCTTGATGACCCGCCCGCTGGTGCGTCGCAGGCTCTGCGGGACGCCTCCCTTGCGGTGGACATGCTTCTCGTCGGTGCCGTGTATGCGGTGGACGGCGAGGAGCAGCCCACCGACCCGAAGGTGATCGCGGCACTCAGGGACGCCACGTGTGCGCAGGCCGCTTTCAAACCGAAGGGGTCGAATCCTCCGGCGTCGGAGGGTGGGAAGGTCGCGTCGGTCAAGGTCGACAAGGTGTCCAAGACCTACGCCGTCAGCCCCACGACGGGCGCGGTCGTGGAGGACACCTACTCGTCGCAGGCCGTGAACATCCTCCGCATCGCCGGACTCGTCCCCGCGCACCCGGTGGTGGTGTGATGCTGCCGATCATCACCGACGAGGTGTACGTGCTGCGTCCTCCGATCGTGGTGGACGCGCACGGCAACAGGTCCCGCACCACGAAGGACTGGCCGAACGCCGTCCGTACTGGCCCCTACGACGCCTGTGTGCAACCGGACGCCGCGACGCTCGGCGCGTCACTCGCCACCACCGAGGACCGCAAGGGCGGCCGTGAACAGGTCAAGAAGTCCATTCAGGTGTACCTGAACCCGGATGTGGACGTGCTCGCCACGGACGGTGTGGAGGTCGACGGGCAGGTGTGGGAGATCGACGGTGAGCCTTTCACCCTCCCCGACGTGGGAGGGCTGGGTCACATGATCCTCAAAGCCGAATGGGTGAAGGGGTGAGCCGTGGGACGCGTACAGCTGAACCAGCCTGTGATCAACCGGCTGGGTAGCTGGGGACCGGTCGACGACGACATGCGTGACCGTGCCCGCCGTGTGCAGGCGATGGCGCGCGGCCGCGGCCCCATCGACACCGGCGACTACGTGTCCAGCATCGACACCGAGCGCCTCCAGCCGCACGGGTGGCGTGTGATCGCCCGCGACCGCAAGTCGGCGTGGATCGAATTCGGCACTCGCCCGCACGAGATCCGACCCCGCACCAAGAAGGCCCTGTGGTGGCCCGGAGCACCACACCCCATGGCGCGAATCTGGCACCCGGGCACCGCACCCACCGAAAACATGGCCGAAGCGCTCGAACTCGCGGCGCGCGGCACCACACACACCTAGGAGAACCACCGTGCCGCACGTGAAGATCGGCTACCCGCACAAGACCAAGACCGGCGAGAAGCGCGTCCAAGGCGACATCGTGTACGTGTCACCGCAGGAAGCCCGCGACCTCGTCGATGGCGGCAAGGGCAAGATCGTCGAGCCCACCCCGCAGGAGATCGTGGACCTTCACGCCCCGAAGGCCGACTTCGCCCGGGGCGGGATCATCCAGCCCCGCGACCACGGCTCCGAGCTTCCCGCCAAGCCCACCACGAAGCCCAAGGCTCCGGCGAAGACCGAGAAGCCCGCCGATGGGTGACCTTCCCGTCATCCGCGTGGAGCGGTACGGCGACGAGCAGCACGTCACCCTCGACGGCAAACCGCTCCCGATTGCTGTGGACGACGGCATCCGCATCATGTCCGCGCCCGGCTACCCGTCCGGCATCAACGTCACGATCCTCGCGAGCTCGGTGGAGCTGGTCGACTCGAATGCCCCGAGGGTGTCCGAGGAGGAGCAAGGCCGCGTCGCCTCCTACCTTGCCAGCAAGGCGCCGCCGTCGTCGTGGAGGCCCAAGCCCCGGGGGTGAGTCGTGCAGCCCTTCCCGGTGGTCCTGTACCCGGACGCTGAACTCGTCGCGATCACGTGGCTACGTGCCCGCCTCGGCGCCGCGGTCGGCATGGTGTGCTCGGAACTCCCCGAACCGGAGATCTTCGATGGACTCCTACCGATCGTGCAGGCAGTACGGCTCCCGTCGCCGCCCGCGGATCGGCGGGTGCACGACATCGCCCGTGTGCAGGTGGTGGTGCGTGTCGCCGAGTCCACGGGTAGGCCGGGCGTGATCGACCTTGCCGGGTACGTGGCCGCGCACTTCGCCGCCCTGTCCGGGCAGACCATCACCCTGCCGCCGACGGAGTACACGTCGGGCGGCCCGGCGACCGTGGGCTGTATTCGGCGCCAGTCGTCGCCGTCGCCTTTCCGGGACGACAACCCCAACTTGCTCGCTATGTCCTTCACGGGCGAGCTGTACCTGCGGCCTTTCCGGGTCACCTGACCCGCTTTGACCACACCCCGCCGTCAACGGCGTCGGGGCTTTTCCCATGCCCGCACCAGGGCTGACAACCCCAGGAGGGGACATGGCGGACAACGTCAACGCGATCCGCGCATTCGGAACGGACGGCGGTAAGTGCTACGTCGCGCCACTCGGCAGCACCCTGCCGACCGGGCTCGATGCTTTCGGCCCTGAGTGGTGGGATCTCGGCGCGATCGACCCCGCAGGCTTGACGGAGGCCTACGAGCAGGAGCGCAACGAGAAGCGGCCGCTGGGCTACAAGTCGCCCGTGCGCACCGACATCCTGTCCGTGACCAAGACGTTCACCACCCCCATGTGGGAGATCAACCCGTACACCCAGGCCCTGTACGACGGTGTGGACCTCGCGGACCTGGAGGAGCTGCCCGGCGGCATCATCCACTACCCCGTGCACCGGCCCGTCGGCCAGCGCAAGTACATGCTCGCGGTGGACACCTTCGACGGCGTCAACCACGAGCGCACGGTCGCGGCGATCGCGGAGGTCACCACGCGTGCGGAGCGCACCAAGAACGCCGAGAACGTCACCGGCTCCGGCCTGACGTGGACCGTGTACGAGGACAGCAACGGGTTGATGTTCGACCGGTTCTACCTCAGTGACGGCATGTGGCTGCCTGTGGAGACCGTGACGGTCGGCGGCACCGGCACCGTCGCCGTCGCTGGGACCACGCAGCTCACCGCGACCGCGAACTTCTACAACGAGACCACCGACGACGTGTCCGCGACCGCTGACTGGGACACCTCCGATGCGGCCATCGCCACCGTCGATTCCGATGGCACCGTCACTGGCGTGTCCGCCGGGTCCGCGACCATCAGCGCTTTCTACCGGGGCACGACCGGCACCCTCTCGGTGACCGTCACCGTCTAACCAGACGGGTGGTCGGGGTGTGCGCGCAGGTCCGCCCCGGCCACCTCATTTCCTGACCTGCGCTAGACCTGCGTGACCTGCGAGGAGACCCATCATGACCGCTGCCCGTAAGCCCGCCGCGAAGAAGCCCGCCCCGCCCGCTGGCGCGGTGTCCGTCGTCGATCTGCCCGACAACAAAGCCGCGCAGATCAGCGAGGCGATGGAGGAGAGTGTCCCGTTCGTCATGGGCGACGGCGACACCTACACCTTCAAGCCGCTCGCAGAGTGGTCGTACAAGGCCAATCTGGCGTTCGCCAGGGGCGACGTCGTGACGTGGCTGCGCAGCGCCCTCGTCGACAAGGAGCAGGTCGACGCGTTCCTGGAGCGCCCGTCCCGTGAGGTCGGCCGTGTCGTCCGCTACTACGACGACCGAATGGGGGCCACCCGGGGGGAAGGCTCCAGCTCCTCCACGTCCTAGAGCACCACGCACGTGAGGTGGAGCTAGACCTCCTCGACCGGGAAGTCGACCTCCTCGACTTCTACCGGGGCCACATCAGCATGCGGCGGATGGTGCTCCTCGTCGTCCACGACATGGCGCGCATGCCCCGCACCCGCGCCGCCGTCCGAGGCCTCGACCCGGACCGGCCGTGGGGCGAAATCAACGAACAGCTCGCCCTCTTGGACGCGCGCATTCAGACGCTCACACGGGTGGCGTGGGTCGGCGGTCGCCTCAAGGACGACCCGCCCGCCGTGCACCTCTACCCCGTACCCACGGCCAAGGGTGAGACGTCTGAGCAGACACAGCGCAAACGCGGACCTGACCCGCGCAAACAGGCCTATTTGGAGCGTTTCGCGCCACCCAGCAAGCGGCACCTGAAGCTCGTCAAGACACCACCACCAGCCGAGTAGGGGGTGCCGCTGTGCCCGACGCCGGAGCAGTATGGGTCGACGTCCTCCCCGACCTGAAAAAGTTCGGGCCGCGCCTGCGCGCGGAGCTGAAGAAGCACGCCGACAAGGGCATGGACGTCCCCCTCGGGCTCGACTCAGCGAAGGCCCGCACGGAACTGGACCTGTTCCGCCGTGAGGTCACCAAGGTCGGGAACCTGGCGCCGACCGTGCGCGTGTCCGCGAACACCCGGTCCGCTCTGGCTGGGCTCGTCGGCGTGGAGAAGGCAGCGGATCGCCTTGACGGTCGCGTCGTCAACGTGCAGGTGCGCACGACGGGGAACAAGCCCGTACAGCCCACGGGCGGTGGCACGCCCACCGCACCCGCCAGCAGCGGCAGCAACTCCAGTGGCGGGGGGGGGGGCCTTNCGGCAGCAACTCCAGTGGCGGGCAGCGGTCCTTCACGGACATGTCGCCCGCCGGTGAGGCGGCGGCGTGGACGCTCATCCCCCCGCTCGTGCCCGCTGTGGGCGCGCTCGCGGGCGGTCTGGGGGCGGTCGCCAGTGGCTTCACTGCCGCTGGTGTGGGCGCCGGGGCTTTCGCCTTGGCGGCGATCCCCGCGATCAAGGACGCCACCGCCGCCACCGACAACCTCACGACTGAGCAGGAGATCTTCCGCGACTCCTTGGGCGGCCTCACCACGGCTTGGCGCCAGTTCCGCTCCGAGACGGACGGCGCTGTCCTCATCGCTGCCGCTCAGGGCGTGGACGCGGCACAGGTTGGCCTGTCCAAGCTCACCCCGACCACGCAGCGCACCGCGCACGCTCTCGCGGACCTGTCCGACGAGGCGCGCGCCGCCATGGACAACCCCCGGTGGACCAGCTTCTTCGACTTCCTGGCACGTCAGGCCACCCCGTCCACGTTGATCTTCGGCCGCTCCCTGGGCAACTTGGCTTCGGGTGTGGCCGGATTCGCGGTCAGCATGGAGCCGCTGTGGAACGTCGTCGGCCCTGGCTTGGAGGACATGACCGCGCGCTTCGCCGCGTGGGGCCACGACTCGGAGAACTTCACCGGGTTCATCAGATGGGTGATCGAGAACGGGCCGACCTTCGTCGACTTCTTCGGGCAGATCGCCACCACCGCCGTAGACGTCGGCGTCGCTTTGGGCCCGCTCGGCACCGTGTACGCCGAAGGCCTCACCTACTTCGCTCAGGCCATCAGCGCGGTCGCTGAAACCGCGCCGTGGCTCATCCAACTCGCCGTCGCCGCGAAAACCGCTCAGGTTGCGTTGTCCCTCTTCGGGCGGGTCAACACCGGCCTTATCCAGCCCATGCGCGAGCTTCCCGGGCACATCCGCGAGTACGCCACCAGCCTCGGCACCGTCAACGGCAGCGCTGTCACCGCCGCCAGCGGGACCAGCCGCTTCTCGGGTGCCCTGTCCGGCGCTGTCGGTGCTCTCGGAGGCCCATGGGGCATCGCCATCGCCGCCGGTGTCACCGCGCTCGGAGTGTTCGCTTCGGCTAAGGCCAACGCGACCCAGAAAACCCAGGAGTACACCGAAGCTCTCCGCGCTGACACCGGAGCGATAGGCGACAACACCCGGGCGACCGCCGTCAACGCCCTGGAGAAGGAAGGCGTCCTCCAGCTCGCGGAGACCCTCGGTTTTTCCATGGAGCAGGTCACCAGCGCCGCCCTCGGTGAAGCGGACGCGATGGCGAGCGTCAACGAGGAGATCGACAAGCAAATCCAGTGGTGGGAGCGCGCCTACGAGCAGGGCGAAGTCACCGCGTCCTCGCGGGATGGGTCGATCAGTCAGCTTCTGGAGCTTCGTGAGGCCATCAACGGCGAGAACGAGGCCATCTCTGCGTCGCAGGAGTCGTACCAGCGCACCACTGAGGCGATGGGGGAGACCCAGGCCGCTCAGGACGGTGTGAACGCGTCCCTCGCTGAGGGCACCCTCCAGGCCACGAACCTGAAGGAAGCTCTTGACGCGCTGACGGGCGCGCACGTCGGCATGACCGAAGCCGAGTCCAACTTTCAGGCATCCGTCGACCGCGCCACCGAGTCCGTCGCCACCAACGGCGCCACGCTCGACCTCAACACCGAGCAGGGACGCGCGAACGACGCCGCCTTGCGGGACATCCGCGACACCACGAACACGCTCACCGACGCCACCCGCGAAAACGGCGACAGCGTCGCAGAGCAAATCCAAACCGCTGCCCGTGGCCGCGAGGAATTCGTCCGCGTCGCCCGCCAAATGGGATTGACTGAGACCGCAGCTGAAGACTTGGCGGACGAATACCTCGGCATCCCCTCGGACGTGGAATCACAGATCCGTCTCGCGGCGACCGGTGAATGGTCGGTGCCTTTTAGCTCCGACACCGGAGCGGGCACACCCGTAGGTAACGGCCTGTCGTTCTACGCCGAAGGCGGCCCCGTTTTCGGCGCTGGCACCGCTACCTCCGACAGCATCCCCGCGATGCTGTCCAACGGCGAATTCGTACAGCCCACCAAAACCGTGGACCACTACGGCGTCGGCTTCATGGAAGCGATCCGCCACCGCCAGATCCCCAAGAACGCCATCGCCGGATTCGCGGAAGGAGGGTGGGCCACCAAGGGCAAGGGCGACAACCCGTGGGATGTCCTCAACGACCACACCAGCACGGTTCGCCCGAATTACAACCGCATGGTGTGGTCGCTGATCGGCCAAATCGGCGACACCATGGGCGAGCAGTGGAAACAGTCCATGTCCGGTCCTACGGGTGTGGTGCGGCTCGCTGAAGCGTCCATTGGTAAATACCCCGAGTCCGGCGGAAACAACACCAACGCCATCACCAGCTGGTACGGCATGAATGGTGCCGCGTGGTGCGCCATGTTCATTTCGTGGCTTTTCGCGCAGACCGGGGCTTCCAAAGCGCTCGGAGGAGCAGCCCGCACCGCGTGGACCGGTGACTACTACGGCGCGGGCATGCGCCGCACCAACTCGCCGATGCCCGGTGACATCGCCGTGTACGGCACCAAGCACGTCAACCTCATCGCGTCCCAGGGCGGCGGCAGGAGGATCGGCGGCAACCAGTCCAACAACGTCACCGCGTCCTCTGGCTACAGCGGTGGTGCGATCTTCCGCCCGAACTGGGGTTTGGCGGGCTTCGCGGAAGGCGGGCGGGTGTCCGTCGCTGACATCCTCTCCCAGGACCAGGAGGAGGACCGGCGGGCGGGCACCCACCCGGTGCTCCGTGACATGCACCAGATCATGGGCTTGGCGGACGGCGGGCTTGCTTCCGGGTGGACGGTCGTCGGCGAGGAAGGGCCCGAACTCGCAAGGTTCGACGACCCGGCGCGCATCTACTCCAACGCCGAGTCGACGCGCATGCTCGCAGCAGCCGGACGAGCGAAAGCCGATGCGGCAGCCGGGGTGGGCTCTGGTGCTCCGCTGGTCGGGTCGCAGACCTTCGAGATCCACACCGCTGAGCACGCCTTGCGTGAGGCGGTGCAGGAGATGACGCACGGCCTACGCGTGGCCCGGAAGGGAGGCGTGTACGCCGATGCCTGACCTCGCTGAAAGGCAGTACGAGCTGGGTGGGGTCGTCTTCGGCGACCTCACCACCGTGCAATGCGACGACGTCGATGTCGGTGACGTGGCCCGCCGTGTCGGTGACCGCGACTCGGCGGGCAGCGACGGTATCCAGTTCGGCTTGGACTACCACGACGGGCGGTCGATCGCCTTCGAGCTGTGGACGGACACGACCACCGCCACGGACGCACGCTCAGCATGGGCGACGCTGCGCACCGCATGGAACGGCGACCAGGTCCGCAGCATCTCCCGCGCGGTCACGCCTTTGCGGATGCACCTGCCCGGGTCAGACACCGTCGTGGTGTACGGGCGTCCACGCCGCATGACCCCGGCGTCGCAGCGCTCCCGCGCGGATGGCGTGGTGGAACTGGTCGCGGACTTCCAAACCGCCGACAGGGCCTTCTACGCCGACACCGAGCAGGAGCGCACCCTCACTCTGCTGCCGAATCTCGGCGGTGGGCTCATGGTGCCCTTCACGCCGCCTGTGACCTTGCAGGCCGTGTCGAACTCCAACAGCACCATGGCCACCAACAACGGTGACCTGCCGACATGGCCGCTCATCACCTTCCACGGACCCATCACCAACCCGTCCGTGGAGTGGGTCGCCACGGGATCCCGCCTCACCCTGCAAACCACTCTCACAACCGGCCAGGCCGTGACCGTGGACACCCGCCCGTGGGCGCGCACAGCCCTCCGCGACGACGGCGCCTCCCTCGCCGGGGCCCTACGCGGACCGCGCCTGTCGGAGTTCACCTTGCCCACCGGGTCCACACAGATCGCTTTCCGCGGCCAAGACCCCACCGGCACCTCATCGGCCGTCGTGGCTTGGCGCGACGCCTACTCAACGCCTTAGGAGGCAACGTGGCTTTCGGTGGCGTGTACGCCGTGGACGGCTCCGAACTCGACGGCCCTGTCCTGCGAGCCCAGCTCAAGTCCGCTACCCGAGCGGGTGAGGGCATCATCGAGTACGGCGACCTGCGAGTCCAGGAACTTGCCGTGCCCGGCACGTCGGTGCGGGTCGCTTCCGGAGCGTGCGTGATCCTCGGCAGAGAGGTCGAATTCCAGGGGTCGTACTACGGCACGAACTTCGGCGAAGAGCAGGTCGCGATCAACGAGACGGGGGCGTCGCCCCGCTCCGACATGATCGTCGCCCAAGTCGAGGACCCCACCATCTCCGGGTCGCCGTGGGCGCACGACCCCGCCACGGAACCCCTCATCTACCTGCGAGTGATCGAGGACGTCGACCCCAGTGCGACCACCGTCCCGCAGTCACCGACGACACGGTCCGCGATCCCGCTCGCCCGCATCGACCTGCCCGCGTCCACGGGCACCGTCGAACAGGAATGGATCGTGGACCTGCGGCAGATGATGGATGAGCGCTCCAAGGTCGTCATGCGCGTCCAGCAGGGCGTCGAACCCGTCGACACCGCAGGCAACATCGTCAGCCCAGACTGGGAGAACTGGCCTGACATCGTCTGGACCGACGTGGCCATCCCCGAGTGGGCCACTCAAGTGCAGATCGAGGGCATCTGGGGGCAGGTGGGGTTCTTCCCCGACGACTACGCCGGGTCCGGGTCCACGGACGCGCGCGGGTCTGCCCGGGTGTCCCTGGGTGTGACGGGCCAGGTGGTCCGCTCCCCGTCGTGCGCGTACAACTTCAACAGCGACGCCAGCAACGGGCAGCGCCCGGCGATCTTCAACTTCGGGCAGGTCGCGATCCCGTCCGCGATGCGCGGTATCACCACCAGCTTGCAGATGCAGGTGTCCGGTGACCCCCTTGCCGGTGGCAGGCTCCGTGCGGACACCGCCTCGAACTTCAAGGTCACGCTGAACTTCCTGGAACGCCCCGTCGTGGACGTCGACGCGTAGGAGGTGACCGTGTCCTGGCGGTGCTACGCACAGCGTGTCCTCACCGACGAGTGGCTGTCCCGCGACCTGCCCCTGTCCGACCTGAGGGTGACATCGACGCTGTCGGGGCCGTGCAGGGTGACGGGGAAAATCGACCCGATCTACCAAGACCTCAAAGCCGACGACGGCGAACTCCTCCTGTCACCGTGGCGGACGTGGGTGTGGGTGGAAGCGTCCGACCAGATTCGCGGCGGCGGCCTCGTCACGGACGTGAAGACCATCGGGCAGGAGCTGACGGTAGAGGTCACGGGCGTGTCCGGGTATCTGACGGACCAACCGCTCGTGAACAACCTCCGCTGGGGCGGCTCTAGCGAGGGCACGTCAGGCAACGGCGTGGACCCCCTTACCGTGTACCGGGCGTTGTGGGAGTGGGTGCAGTCCCGCACGAACAGCGACCTCGGCGTGACCGTGGATCCCACCACGTCCCCGTACCGGTTGGGTGAGTGGCACAACGCCCGCCAGTTGGACGCGGACGGCAGCCTCGGAGACGACCCGAAAGCGGTCAGCACCTCCCCGATCCCGATCGACCGCGTGTGGACCAAGCAGGACAAACCCCCGGTGGCAGCGCAGGGCAAGACCCTGTACTGGCAGTACCAGTTGAACTGGTGGGACAACCACGAACTCGGCCGCAAAACCGACGAGTACGCCCGCCAAGTGCCGTTCGACTACCGGGAACAGTACGCATGGGCGTCCCCGGCGAAAGAGGCCGTGGCCAAGCACATCCACCTCGGCTACCCGCGCGTCGGCCGCCGGTCGGACAAGCGCTTCGCAGAGCAGGAGAACATCTCCGGCGTCCTCACTGTCCAGCGGTCCGGTGACGACTACGCCAACGCGATCGTCGCCTACGGGGCCGGTGAAGGCTCCAAGATGCTCCGCTCCTCGGTGTCCGTCGCTGACGGTCGTGTGCGCCGCACCCGCACCGTGGAACGCCCCGACATCACAACGGAAGCGGCACTCCGCGCCGTCGCAGAGGACGAACTCCGCAGGTGGAACTCGGTGGAGGACATCACGTCCTTCACCGTCCACGACCACCCCAACGCCGCGATCGGCACCTTCAGCGAGGGTGACGACGTCCTCGTGCACGCCTACACCGGCTGGTCCCCCATCGACCTGTGGGTGCGCATCACCGCCATGACCTTGTCCCCCGACACAGGCGAGGTCACGGTCACGTGCTCGCGGTCGGACCGATTCCGCTACGGAGGCGTTTGATGGATCCCCGCTTGGAGCAGGTGCTCCGCGATTTCCAGCGTGAGCTGACCCGCCATGACCGGGACCTGGACACGCTGAAGCGCGCGTCGCGTACTCCGCAGCTCGCCCACTCGTCCTTGGAGGAGGGGCAGGCGATCGAGACGCGCTCGGAGGACGGCACGACCCGCCAGCTGATCGGGTGGCTGCCGGACGGCACGGTCGGCATGATCACCGAGGGCGGGGATCCGGTGTCAGCCCCCACCGCCCCCACGGTGACGCCGAGCTTGGGTGGCCTGCGGGTGACGTGGGACGGGACCTTGTCGGGCGAGCTTGCCCTGCCTGGGGACTTCGACCACATGGCCGTGCACGTCAGCACATCCCCGGGCTTCGTCCCGTCCGCCGCGACCTACGTGGGGTCGATTCGCCGTGCGGGTGAGGGTGGCATGCTCCCGGTGGTGCCGCTGCCGTATGTGGAGCACTACGTGCGCCTGGTCCCGGTGACCACGGGCGGCGTGCAGGGTGTGCCTTCGGCGGAGGTGTCGGCGACCCCGTTGCAGACGTCCGGCGTGGACCTCCAGGCCGACAGTGTGGACGCGGTGCACATCAAGACAGGCGCGGTCGAAGCCGCCAAGCTCGAAGCCGTCCTCGCTTTGGTGACCACGATCATCGCGGGCATCCCCGGTGCGGCACGGGTGGAGATGGACCAGGACGGGCTGCGGGGCTACGACTCGGAGAACACTCTGGTCTTCGCTGTCGACGCCACCGGAAACGCCGTCTTCTCCGGTGACATCGTCGCTTCCGAGATCACCGGGTCCCGCATCACCATCGGTGCCGCACCCGGCAACGTCGGCGTCATCGAGAACGCCGACGGGGTCGTCAGCACCCACGTCACCTCGGCCAGCCAGGCACGTGCGCAGCTCGCAGCCACTGACACTCAGGCCGAATTCTCCGTGTACGGGGACGCCTCCAGTCCCACCACCCCCGCCGGAGGAATGATCGCCGCGTCCGGAATATGCCAGCTCAGCCTGCGCTCTGACGCATCTAATCTGTCCACTAAGCCAGTGATGTCCCTGTCCGCCCTCGCGGACCAAACACACTTCTCGGCCCGCTCGGGGTCCGGGTCGGAGGTGCTAATCCGTGCCCTTCAAGACTCTTCCTCGATCCTGCTCACCGCGCCCCCCGCCGTAGACCCTGACGACGCGCAAAGCGCGGGGTACATCTTCACTCAGCGCCTGCCCAGCGACATTGCAGCCGTGTCCATGCAGTCCCCGGTGTGGCCGACCGGGGCAGGGGCTGAGCGTGGGCTCCGGTCGATGCTTCACGCGGAAGGCGCACGCCCTGACAGGGCGTACACCCGGATGGCGCACAGCGCGTCCAGGCACCTGCTCCAGGGCCAGTACCAGGACACGACCGGGCTCATCGACACCGCTGATGGCGTCGTGGAGGTCGCGGACACGCACAGCATCCTCGCGACCCGCCACGAACCCGTCCGGTCGGACATGGCGGCCAATCCGTCCTTCAGCACCACGGGCGCGTTCGTGGACTTCACCAGCAGCCAATTCCCGCCGATCCCTTTCCGCACAGGGTGGTCAGGGCGAGTGCGCATCACCATCACCGCCGCCGGATGGAACAGCAACACCACCGGATCCCAGATCGACTTGGGCTTCTCCCTGTCCGGCGGGTCCTCGGTGCCTGCCGCACGCTCCCGCGCGTGGGTCGCGACCGCCGCCACCATGCAGCACGGTTCGCGGGTCCTGACCCTCAACTTGGTCGGGAACTCGGACTACGTCCTGACGCCCGCGTGGCGCATCACCTCAGGCAGCAGCGCCACAGCCCAGTACAGCCTGTCCTTCGAGAACAGCTTCGTCGTCGAACCACTCATGTAGGAGAGCACCATGACCGAACCCACCCCAGAGCCCACCGACCCGGTAGAGCCGCCGCCCATCGAGCCCATGCCCGAACCTGAGCCCGACCCCGGCCCGTCTCTGCCCCCGCCCACCCCCGACACCCCACCCGGCGTCGGCGAGGAGTACCCGCCCGACCCGCCCGGTGGTGGCGGCGACCTGTAAGGAGACCGCATGCCCGACGAGCCCACCATGTGGGAACTGAAAAGGGCCATCGAGTCGGGCTACCGCGAACTCAGCGGCGACATCGCGCAACTCAACAACCAACTAGGCATGTACGTCCTCCGCGAGGTGTACGACGCACACCGGATCGCTGACCTGGAACGCATCACCCGCCTCGAAGCGCAAGTCGTCGACCAGCGCGAACAGACCCGACGCGCCATGTGGACCGCCATCAGCAGCTTCCTCGCACCCATCGCTGTCGCGGTCGTGCTGGCCTTCATGCTGCGGGGTGGATAGATGGCGATGTACCGCCCCACCACACGCGGAACCCTGTACGTGCTCGCTCTGGTGCTCGTCGCCGGGGTGCTGGCGGGGCTGATCGGCGCTGTCATCCAGCAGTCCCAGCGGCTGTCGGACGCTGAACGGCACCGCGAGGAACTGTCGCGGCAAGTCGAGCAACTGGGGGGAACCCCGGTGCCGCCGCCCACATCGACGCCTGTGCCTGTGCCCGGCCCATCCGGTCCTCCCGGCCCTCGGGGCGTGGACGGCGAGGACGGCGCCACTGGATCGCCCGGCCCGGATGGAACTGACGGCAGCGACGGGCCACCCGGGCCCACGGGAGCGCCTGGAGTACCCGGCGAAGCCGGACCACAGGGACCCGCAGGACCCGAGGGTCCACAAGGGCCAACGGGGCCGCAAGGACCTGAAGGACCTCCCGGGCCACCTGGTCCTCCCGGCCCGCCGGGCCCCACGCAGACCGTCACTCCGGAGCCCATCATTTGACCCGCCCCCACATGGGGGCTTTCTCATGCCCAGGAGGGCCCATGACTGAGGACGCCGGAGAGCGCCCCATCGACGCCTCCGACGAACACCGCCAGGACGAACAGGCCCTCATGGTCTTCGACACCGGCAACTACGCCACCGAACCCAACGAGGAACAGGTCCTCCGCGACCTCTACGGCACCCCTGACGACGACGGCGTGTACCGGGGGGTGACCCATGACGGCTAACAGCATGCTCACTGAAGCCCGCAAGTGGCTGGGCACCCGTGGCCGCCCGAACACCATCACCCGCGCCTACTCCGAGCGCAACGGCAACGAGTTCCTGAGCGCTCCGTGGTGTGACATGGCTGTCACTGAGTGGGCGCGCCGCTCCGGCAACTTCGACGCCGTGTGCATGGGAACTGACTATGCGTACACGGTTTGGCACGCACAGCGATTCCAGCAGGAGGGCCGCTGGCACTGGGGTGCGCACAGCGCCAAGCCCGGCGACATCGTCTTCTTCGACTGGAACGGCGCCCGATCCATCGGCGCGATCGACCACGTCGGCATCGTCGAGAAGAACCTCGGAGGCGGACGCCTCCAGACCATCGAAGGCAACACCGGAGACGCCTGCCTGCGGCGTGTGCGCTCCGGCTCCATCATCGTCGGCGTCGGCCGACCCGCCTACGGGGCCTCCTCTGGCGGCTCCGCGAACACGGAGGAGGGCAGCCCCTTGCTGGGACTCAAGATCGGCGACAAGGGACCGGCGGTGAAGGCGGTCCAGCTGCTCGCGAAGAACGCCGGATTCGAAGACGTGGTCGGCAAGATCGACTCCGAGTACGGACCCAAGACCGCTGAGGCGGTGCGGCTGTCCCGCAAGTACGTCGGGTCCAAGGCCCTGAAGGGCTACGGCGACTCGATCACCCCGGACGCCTACGAGCAGCTGCACCGGGCGCACGCCAAGCGGCAGGCGGAAGACCTGATTGCGTCGCTGAAGCTCAGCTCCGGCGGGGGCGTGCTGCCCAAGACGGTGCGTGTGGTCGGCGAACTGGAGGTGCAGCGGTGACCTCGTCCGGCTGGTCCTGGCTGTAACCCGAGAGAGAAGAGACCCGTGTTCACCATCGCATTCTGGAAGGGCGCCGCTGAGCGCGCCGTCAAGAGCGCCGCTCAAGCCCTCATCCTGCTCTGGGGAGTCGGCGACGGCCTCCTCAACCTGTGGAGCATCAACCCCACCGAGACCGCCGGGATCGCCGGGGGTGCTGTCGTGCTGTCCGTGCTGACGTCGCTGATCTCGGTGGTCGCTGGGCCGCCCGGGTCGCCGTCGATGGTGCAGGACCAGCCCGCACCGCCTCCGCTGAACGCGTCCTGACCCCCTCCCCCTGCCCCCGTCCGCCTTCGGGTGGGCGGGGGCCTTTCGTCATGCCGTGGCCCGGGTGCGCTTGTCGAGCACCGCGAGGATGTCCCCCAACAGGAACCGGGCCGGACGCGCCGTCGACACCGGGACGATCTTGCCTTCCGCTGCCATCTTCCGCACCGCCCGATCCGTGACCGGGCTGCCCAGTGCACGCGACGCCATGGCTGCCTCGGCAGCCGTCACGGTCTTCCCGGGGGCGGCTTCCACGGCAGCGCGCACAGCGGCCTCACGGCGCGCTTGGGGGTCGTCTACGACCCCTTCGCAGCCCTCCCGGCGGCACCACGCACGGTCCTTGTCCGCGACCCCGTACACTGCCGTCTCGCACGCCGGGCACGGTCCGGCGTAGATGCGTTCGGCGGGCCGGTCTACCGCACGACGCGCCTGCCAGACGGCCGCGCGGATCTCCTCCACGCAGGAGTCGCCCCACTCAGCGACGCGGATGAGTACGGTCTGGCCGTGGAGGAAGCGCGCCATGTCCGCGATGGTGTCGGCGGGGGCTTGCCCGCCGTGGGTGTCGAGGATGACCCGGCACCAGGTGGCGAGCATCCCGTGCAGGTAGCGGCGGGCGTCGCTGGCGGCGTCGTTGATGGGCAGCGGCGCTTCCGTGGGCCTGCTGCCGCCGCCGCTGCGGGGGAAAACGTCCATCTTCGCGATGGTGATGTCCAGGTCCACGTCAAGGCCGTGCAGGTCCCCGGTGGGCCAGCATGCCCGCAGGTCAGCGGCCAGTGCCCCAACGCAGGGGGCGCACACGGTGCCGTGGTCGAGTTCGCAGGCGCACAGGCGGCAGAGCAGGCTTGTCATGGACACTCCCCTGGTAGGCGTATGGTGCTGCCAGTGGAAGTCCGCTTCGTGCTTCTACGGGGGTTAGGAGAGGGTCCGCATCGGGGGATGGCGGGCCCTCTTCGCTATGTGCGGGGGCGGGGTGCCCTCGGGACGCACCTACAGCGGCACCACGGGTGGACTGGCGGGAGCCCTTGGAAGCCCACCCACAGGGTGCGGGGGATTCCGGGGCCGTGCGGGTTCGCGAACTTCTCCCCCGACGGAACCCTGCGCCCGTTCATCGCGGTGCACACCGCGCAGGCCTTCCCGTCCCGCCTCGTGACCCATTCGAGGTCCAAGTCCAACCACCGGGCGAAGCTGAACGTCGCCGCCGACGCCGACTGGTGGATCTTCGTGGTCGCGAGCCGCACCATCCGCCGACGGAACCGGGCGAGCTCAACCGTCGCGGGCGCGGGGGTAACGGGCGCGGTACCCGTTCGCGGCGTCTGCCCCGCGATGGCGGCGTCAATCCGGCGGGCGACGTCCTCCACGACCGCGTACACGTCCGCCTCAACGCTGGTCGGCAGCGGCTCCCTTAGGAACACGCCACCGCGCGCCCTACGGCCCTGTGCGGCGTCCAGCACGATCCGCGACCCGACGGTCCACCCGTTTTGCGCTGCTCGGCTGACGGCCCCTGTGAGCGCCGCGAGGATAGCGAGGATCGCCGCACCGGACAGGCCTGCCGCGACGGCGGCGGTGATGATCGCCTGGATCTCCTCGGACGCCTGAGCCTCCGCCTGGTCGAGCTGCTGAGCGGGAGTGGCGGTGGGAGTTTCAGCGGTGACGGTCATCGGAAATCCGCCCCCACCAAAGCCACGAGCTTCGCCCGTGCGGCTTGCGCTTCAGCGATGAACGCACCCAGCTTGGACAGCGCATCCACGGGGTCGTCGCCATAGGCGATCACCCACTCGTCGCACTGGTGCGGGAGTTGCACGGTCCACCGCTGCTCGGTCTCGTAGGAGTCCTCTACGACCTCGAAGCCGTACTCGCCGTCGATAGGGTGCTTGCGCTCACTCACGCTGCCTCCTCGTTTTGGGGATGGTATCCCCGGCTGGCCTGCTGTCATGACACACGGTGGCCCCGGTCGCCTGCCCCGGGGCCGTCGGTCATCGTGCGGCTGCCCTCGTGGGGCAGGGGTGCGGCTTCCCGCATCCGGTGCAGTACTCGGCACTGTCGGGGCCTGCGTGGTAGGTGCCGTGGATGCGGTCGATGGCGGCGAGCTTGGCTTCGAGGTCTCTCGCTCGCTGTCCGAGGATGGCGTCCGCGACCCGCGCGAGCACCTTCGCGTCGTCGGTGAGCGCGGGCAGGTCTCCGGTGCACGAGTGGCCGACCTCGGGCTGCCACATGTCCGTGAGCGCGCCCGTGAATGCGGCGGTGAGCTGGTCGTGGAGGGTGGACCGGTCGGTGTAGTGGCCGTGGTCCTCGTCGTGACGGGTGAGCGCGGTGACAGGGTCAGACATCGTCGGCCTCCTTGCATCCGCTGATGGTGAGCCCTCCGATGCGCATGGCCCCGGCCCACCCGGTCCCGTACTCGGCACGGTCGGCCATGACCATCGGGTCGGCGGGGTTCTTGGCTGCGAACTTGTATCCCTCGTGCCAGCCCTCCAGATACCCCTCCCAGCGGGTGACGTCCTCGGACTTGCAGGTGTGCGCTTTGGGTTGCCCGTAGTCGCAGGGCACCATGACACCGCAGGCCCAGCAGCGGGACTCGGTGGCGTAGGTGACGCCGTGATCGGCACTCATGTGTCCTCCTGGTGGGGTGCCCGCCGCGTGACGGGCACCCGAGGGATGGTTAGCCGGCGCGCTCTGCGATGGCCTTTTCGACCAGGTCGCGGATGCACTGGGCATGGAATTCGTAGACGCGGTACTGGTTCTCCGGCTTCTGCCTCTCCTTCCAGCCCATGAGTCGGTCGCGGCCTGCGGGCGGCCATATCAGTCGGGCCAGTTTCGTGAAGGGTGTGTGCACCTTGTGGTCGATGAACCCGTGGGTGAGGGACCCGCTTTCGCCGGGCGCGTAGCCGTCGTCCGGGATCTCCTCGTCGCACAGGTCGCACACGGTCATGTTGGTCAGCTTGGGGCGGGATGCCTTGCTCATGTCAGAGTTCCTGTCTGTTTCAGAACGGCGGGTTCTGGTCGTCGGAGAAACCGGGCCTTCCGCCCTGCCCCCACGGGTCGGGCTGGGGCTGCCCACCGGAGAACCCACCGCCCTGCTGCCCGTAGGACTGGGGCTGGCCACCACCGAAGCCGCCGCCTCCGCCCTGCTTGGCGGCCTTGGTGACCTTCGCCGTCGCGGACCTGAGCGCCGGGCCCACCTCGTCAACGTCGACCTCAAAGACGGTGCGCTTCTCGCCCTCGCGGGTCTCGTAGGAGCGCTGCTTCAACCGCCCCTGAACGATCACCCGCATGCCGCGCTGGAGGGTCTCGGCAACGTTCTCCGCGTACTGCCGCCACACAGTGCAGGTGAGGAACATGGACTCGCCGTCCTTGAACTCGTTGGCCTGCCGGTCGAACACGCGCGGCGTGGACGCGACGCGGAAGTTGGCGACCGCGGCACCCTGCGCTGTGAAACGCAGCTCAGGATCGTCGACGAGGTTGCCGACGAGGGTGATGGTCGTGTCTCCGGCCATGGGTCAGTTCTCCTTGGTTTCGTTGAGCAGGGTGCGGGCCTTCGCGTACTTCGCCCGCAGGCGGGTCGCCTTCTCCTCCGGCAGCAGCGCCAGACGGCGTTCGTCGGAGTTGTGGGCGTTGTCGGCGAGCTTCACCAGCCGCCCTAGCGGGTCGGCGGCAGCGCGGCGCACAGCGTCCTCGTAGGACTCGCCCGGCTGCTTGGTGACGGCTTCCACGGCGCGCACGACTTCCTCGGGGCAGCCGTGGGCGCGCAGGTCGTCGGCAGTGAGATCGGTGTCTTCGAGGGTGTCGTGCAGGACCCCGGCCATCTGTGCGTGTGCGCCGTGGGGTGCGAGCAGGTCGCGGACCGCGAACACGTGCTCGGTGTAGGGGTGTCCCGCTTTGTCGGTCTGCCCGGCGTGGGCGCGGGCGGCGAGTTTGGTTGCGGCTTCGAGGTCCATCACGCCTCCTTCGCGGACAAAGCGCGGGCGGCATCCTCGGGGCTGGGCAGCGTGTACCCGGCCTGCTCCAGCTCCCACACGAGGTCACCGGAGTCCAGGCCGCCGTACTCGGCGGAACGGTGCACCCAGTCGGCGACAACGGCGAGGATCTTGTCGCGGTCAGCGGCGGGCACGTACTGAACCCACCCCGCCTTGTCGAGGTCGGCGGTGCGCACGAACCGGCCCTTGCAGTTCTCCACGGGGATGAACCACGGCGCGTTGGTGGGGCGGAACTCCGCGATGTGCCGCTGGTCGGGGGACACGCGGATCTCGAAGCCGCGGTGGGCGTCGGGGTATCGGGGGTCGGGTTTGTCGGTCATGTCCCCTCCAAAGGGGCTGTAATGAGCGTGGAGCGCTCAGGAATCTTGAGTCTTGTGCGGGGTGCCGACAGTCCTGGAAGGCCGTCAGCGTTGAACTCAGAGGCGTATGGGATACTCGGGGTGTGCCCCGCCTGATACCAGCAGGCGGGGCACGCCACGTTCACGCGCCACCGAGCTCGCCAGCGAACGCGACCAGCAACGCCGCACGATGCTCACCAGGCAGACCAGACAGCACGTGCTTCACGCCCGCCCGGTCCCCCTCCGCGACCGCGGACCGCAACGCGTCACCGAAGCACCGCACCGACTCCGACAGGAACCGCTGCTCTCCCAGCGCCTTCACCGCCTCCTGGTCCTGCACCATGTGCCGGGCCGCCTGCCTGCGCGCCGGGTCCGTCGACTCGCCCACAGCGCCGTCCCACAGGTCCCGGTACGCGGACGCGACCTTCGGGCGCGCAACTCGAACCCGGGCGCGGTCTCGCACGGCTGCGATGTGGGCGCGTTCGTCGGTGGTGGTGCCTCCTGCGATGCGCCCGTAAGCGCCCGTGGGGTCGGCCAGGGCCGCTTCCAAGCAGGCGGCCTTGATCGGACAGTGGCGGCACACCGCGAGTGCCTTACGGCGTCCCGTGACGGTGGTGGGCCGGAACATCTCCTCGTTGAGGCCGGTGCATCCGGCGCGGGGGTCGGTGATCATGCCGCCTCCTTGCGGGTCACAGCGCCCCTGGACAGGGCCTCCTCATAGATCTCCACCAGAGCGCGGCGGCGCGGGGACGTGTTCGGGGTGCCCTGCCACACCGCGGGCGGGATGTACCCGGTCCACTGGTCCGGGCGGGCGAAGCTCAGGGGTTCCTCGCACAGCCGCTCCGCCAGGTCCGCGTGCGCCAGCACGGCACGGCGGCGTTCGGCGTTCGTGGTCACGTCGATCTCCACACCGCGCTTGGACGCGTGGACGGCGAGCTGCTGCATCAGACGGATGTCAGCGGGGATGCCGGGCTCACCCCGGCCCCGGGCGGTCACGCCGCACCACCAAGGCGACGGTCCTGCCCCTTGATCGACACCCGCTGCGACATCCCCATCAACCGGGAAGCCACACGCTCCCCCACCCGAGCCCCAAGCTCCTTGCCGCCGACGTTGGACGTGAACACCGTCGCCAGCTGGTTCTCGTACCGGTGGTTCACCAGCCGGTACGTGACCTCCTCCGTCCACTCGGTGGCCTTCGCCGCCCCCAAGTCGTCGATGAATGCCAGCGGCGCGTTCGCGTAGGACTCGAACACCGCCTCGGAGTCCACGCCGGGACGGGGGCGCATCTTCGCGTACACGTCCGTGATCGACGCCGCCACCGGGGCGCACCCGACCCCGATGATCGACAGGCGACGCAGCGCCCCGAACGCCTGGTGGGTCTTACCGACGCCCGTGATGCCCGTCAGGAGCACCGAAGGGCCGGTCTTCAGGTACGGCACCCGGGAGAACTGGTTCGGTTTCGCGTTCGCCACCAGGGCGTCCACCCATGCCAGGATGCGCTCGTCGGTGACGTCGGCCCGCTGGTACAGGGGCGGGATGAGGCTGTTCGTGGTCTCGATGATCGCGGCGGTGTCGCGGATCGCGGTGAAGCTGTCGCCGCCCGTTTCGTCGAGGGCGTCGAAGTTGGGGATCGCGGGGGTGATGTGCGGAAACGCGGCGCGCGCCCGGTTGATCAGGTCGATCTTGTCGCTCATCAGAGGAGTCCTTCGTCGTAGACGGACTGGTCGGTGGGGTTGCGGTACGGCTGGTAGCCGCCAGACACCGCGCGGAGGTGGCGGCCGCCATTGGCCTGACTCATGTCGCGCATGTGCCAGGACCCGTCCCAGCAGCCGTCGTTGAGCCAGTTGGAGGCCTTGGTGATGTACTGGCGCTCCTCGGGGGTGGCGCCGTCCCACATCTGCGCGTACAGGCGGGCGCCCTCGATGATCTGACGGGGGTCAGCCCCGGCATCGACGGCTTTGGCGAAGGCGTTCACGGCGGTCGGCTTGCCGGTGCTCTTGGGGTAGGCGTCCCAGAACTCGATGAAGAACGGGTCGTTCTCCTTCTCGGCCTTGGTCTTCTTCGCCTTGGGCTTCGGCTTGGGTTCCTCGTCCTCGATGGGGTTGCCGAAGAGGTCGGTGACTTCGCCAGTACTAGAAGAAGTACGTAGTACTTCTTCTTTCTTGGGGTTGGGGTTGGGAGCACCCGTTACGGTGCCGTTAGTAACGCCGTTACGATTCTCGTTACTTTCGCCGTTCTTCTGGGCCTGCTTCTCGGCCTTCCTGCGCTCTCTCCATGCCTTCTGACGTGCGGCGTTGTTCTCACGCCCGGCCTCGATCTGCTCCTTGGACGCCTGGTAGTCGAGGTAGTCGTGGATGCGGTATCCGTCCTCCTCGACGTGCCACAGACCGGCGTCGACGAGTGCTTGGACCGCTCCGCGCGTGATTGCGGGCGTTAGGTCGTCGTTATGTAAGCCGTTAGTAACGCCGTTACGGTCTGCGTTACGCACCGCTTCGACGACGTCCTCGAAGTCGAGCAGCCGCAGGGCCGCCTTGCGCGGGATGAACCCGTCGGACAGGTTCCGGTTGGCCCACGCGAGTCCGGCAGTGAACAGCGCGATTCCGAGCGTCCCCGCCTTGTCGAACTTGGGGTGGTCGTAGAAGTCGTCGCTGAGGCGAACCCAGGCCATGCGGCCTCCTCGGTGGATGCTGGTTTCGGATTGGGCGGTGGGGGTGGGTGCCGGGGTCAGGCGGCGGGAGCTAGGCGAACAGGACGCCCTGCGCGAAGCGAGCCTTCGCGAGGTCGTGGTAGGCGGGGTTGAGGTCGATGCCGATGTAGCGGCGGCCGAGCTTGCGCGCGGCCTCCCCGCTGGTGCCGGACCCGGAGAACGGGTCGAGAACAGTCCCGTCCGGCTTGCATCCGGCCTTGATGCAGCGGATCGGCAGTTCCATGGGGAACGTCGCGAAGTGCGCCTGCGGGTTCGGGGTCTGGCTGATGGTCCACACCGTGCGGGCGTTGCGACCGCCCTTGCCTGGCCGGGAGTGGATCCCCACCGAGTTGACGTTGCCGGGCTGGCCGGTGGCCGCGGCACGCACGGTGTGCGCCTCGTAGGAGCGGGCGTAGCGCCGGTTGTGTTCCTCCTGCTCCTTGGAGGACTGCTCACGGATGGCGTCGGCGTCGTAGTGGTACTGCGGGCTCTTGGTGAGCAGGTAGATCTGCTCGTGGGCGCGTGTGGGTCGGTCCGTGACGGCTTCGGGCATCAGGTTGCGTTTGGCCCAGATGACCTCGGAGCGCAGGATCCACCCGTCGTCCTGGAGCGCGATGGCGACCCGCGCGGGGATCATCAGGAGGTTCTTCGGCGGGATCGTGCGGGTGCCGCGGATGCCTTCGGCAGTGTGGGTACGGTCGGCACGCTGGCCTTTGCTGCCTTGTCGCCCGGAAGTGCCGGGGTAGGCGTAGGAGTCGCCGATGTTGAGCCACAGGGTGCCGTCGTCGGCGAGCACCCGGCGGGCCTCGGAGAACACCGCACGCATGGTCTCCACGTAGTCCGCTGGGGTGGCCTCCAGCCCGTACTGGCCGGGGTTCCCGTAGTCGCGGAGCCCGTAGTAGGGAGGGCTGGTGACGATGCAGTCGACGGAGCCGTCGGGCATCTGCGCGAGGGTGTCGTGGGCGTCGCCGAGGAGCAGGGTGACCTGGTCGTCGGTGTAGTAGGTGTTCACGGCCCCTCCTTGGGGGTGTTGGTCTGGTCGGTGTTGGTGCCCGCCCGCGGGTTGCACGCGGTCCCGGCCCGGTCCGGACGGGCTGGTCTGCTAGTCGGCTTCGGCTTCGGCGCCGCAGCGGAGGCACTCGTTGCCTTCGTCCTCGGGCGGAAAGTTGTGTTCGGGCCACACCTCGCCGTCCCACACGCAGTCGTCGGGGTGGATCTCGTACTCGGTGGTGCTCATGGCGTTCTCCTTGTGGTTTGCTGGTGGTGGGACCGGGGCGGCGTATACGCCCCGGTCCCGTCGTGTGTCAGGGGGCGACGGGCTTCATGGCGTCCTCGCCGTACTCCAGGACGTTGAGGTAGTGGCGGACGGCCTCTGCGTTGATGGCGAACATGTCGTCGCCGTAGGCGGTCCCGACGAGGACGCGCAGGCACTCATCGCAGTCCACGGTCGCGAGGGAGGTGGACGACTTGACGCCCTCGTCCCAGACGTTGAGGCTGCAGGCGGTGTAGCCGTCGTGCATGGTGGCGTGCTCGGAGTTCTCGGTGCTCATGTCGCTCCTAGGCGTCTTCGTGGTCGTTCTCGTGCTCATAGGGGTTGCTGGTGGTTCCGGGCTGCTCCATGCGGCTCAGGCGTCCGGGAGGGTCATGGTGTGCTCCTTGCAGTCGGTACGGTGAGTGGTGCGGGCCCCGGGTGCTTTCTTCATCCGGGGCCCGTCCTCATGAGCGGACGATCGTGGACGCGTCCTCAACGGGCGCGATCACATGTCGGCGACCAGCCGCGTCCTGAATCACGTAGTGGTGCAGGCCGCCCATCTCGTAGGCGTCCACCACACGACCGCGGATCGTCACGGTCACGTCGGCGTCACGGGCCAAACCGGCGAGGGTGGTGTCCTGGTCATCGACGAGGCGGAGCATCACCGGGCCACCTCCGCATGGGCCAGTTCGTCACCGGGCATGCGGTGGTGCTCGACCGGTCCGCCGGGGCCGCCGAGGTGGGTGTCGAAGGCGTACAAACCTCTGCCGACCGGGAACGGTGTGGTGGCGACGTAGCGGCGGTGGCCCTGGCAGATCCAGGTGTTGCCGACGCGGAGCTGACGGATTTTCACGGGACGTCCTTCCGGATGGTGGGGGTGGCGACCAGTTGGTGGGCGTCGCACCGTTCGCAGCTCTGATTGGTCACGCCCGTGTCGGGGTCGCCGCCCCACTGCCACCACCGGTGACCCTTCTGCTCGCACTCGCGGCGGGCGGTACAGGCGGGGCAGAACAGCAAGTCGCCGTCACGAGTCCAGTGGCAGTTCGTGACCAGGTTCTCGACGGCTTCCTCTTCGCTGTCGAAGTACGGGACGAAGTCGTGGTCGTCGTAGGGCGTACAGCCGGGGGTGTCGCACGCGGCGATGAAGCAGATGCGCTGGCGGATGCTCACGTGTAGACCTCGATGTCCTTGTCGGGGTGAGTGTGCAGCTCGGCCTGGTCGTACATGCGGAAGAGTTCGCCGTCGTCGGCGTCGAGGTAGACGAACAGTCCGCCGTCGTCCTGGGCCTGGACGAGGGTGACCCTCCAGGCGCGGCCGTGGGCGCGGAGGCCGTGGCCGGGCTTGAGGTCGCGGGCTTTCACAGGTGGCTCCTTGGAAAGTTTTGCGTTTCCGCAGTTCAGAAAGTTTTCGGGAAAAAAGGGGCCTACTACTACCACCACCCCGGGAGGCAGGTGCCTAGCTGCCGAAGTACTCGGCTTCGGCTTCCCGGTCGATCAGGAACCCGTCGGGCTGCAAGCCCAGGAGTTCGCGCGTGGTCTCCCACTGCTCCCGGTTGCGTTCGCGCTGCTTGCGGTGGCCTTCGGCGGAGCGGACGGGCCATCGGGCGATCCTGTGGCCGGTCTGGTCGCGGTGCTGCTCGGCGACCTTCTGGTGCTTAAGGACGGGGTTGCATCCAACGGTCAGGCACCGCCACCGTTCGGGCTTTTTCCGAGCCATGCGGGTCTCCTTGAACTCTGTATGCCTACTCAGTTCGTGTTGACGTCTTCAAGGTATGCCTACTCAGTTCTCATGTCAACTGAGTAGGCATATTTCGTTTGCCTACTTTGTGTGAGAACCTAGTAGGCATGAACGACGACGACCGCATCGAAGAGATCCGCAAGATCACCCGCCAGGAAGCCGACCTCCGCGCCCGCAAGCTCCAACTCATCCGCGACGCCTTCCCTGAGAAGCGCGGCGAACCGAAGGTCCTCGGACGCCTGACCGCTGTCACCGAGGCCTCGGGGTGGACGCGCGAGTACGTAGCGCGCATCCGCGACGGCAAGGTCACCGAGTAGGACGGCCTGCACGAATCAGCCCGCCTGTGTGCGGGCTTTTCGGCGTGCCTCACGGCCACTGCCCGTCGGTGGGCGCCTTGCGCACCAGGTCGGCGGCGTAGTCCTGTCCGGCTTCGTCGAGCATCACGGCGAGGATCGCGGAGTGCTTCTCGCGTACCTGCTGGTCGTGCTCGGCGTCGGGGTCGTACTGGCTGGTCCACGCGGGCTGCCGGAACAGGTCGTAGTCGTAACTCACCGCTCGCCTCCTGCCATGACGAGCGCCGCCACCCACAGGCATGCGTGGTGGAGGGCCTGGTCGACGTGCGCTGCCCCGCCGCGGGTGCGGAAGTCCGCGGATCCGGTGTGGTCCATCCAGAGGCGGACGGGCCACCTGCGGTCGATGACGGCGTGCGTGGCGGCGCTGACAGCGATCCCAGCGGCGACACGTCCGGGGCGGAGTTTCAACCCGAGCGCCTTGTTCGCGACCACCAGCCCGGCGGCCTGCACGGCGTGGTAGGAGGCGATGTGTCCGGCGAGTGCCCGCCATGACTCGCCCTCGGAGCACACGACGGCGCCGCGGTCGCTGGCGGCGGGTTTGCATGCGGACTGGTGGTCGGTCTGGAGCAGGTAGTCACCTGCGTGGTGTGCGGCGGTGAGGGTGGCGAGTGAGGCGGCGAAACGGGAAGCGGCGCTCATCGCTGCACCTCCAGGAACGCGTGAAGGGCGGAGGCGCGTCGCTGCTGAACAATTGCGGCGGCGAAGCCAACGGCGGCGATGGCCTGCCACGTGAGCGTCGCCCACTCGCCGTCAGCGATGGAGAGAGCGCCGCCGAGGGTGGCCATGAGGATGACGAAGCTGGCGGCGATGGTGAGGATGCGGTCTGGTGTCCGGGTGTCGTGCATGTCCCCTCCTTGGGGGTTGGGCCCGCCGTGACCGGAGTCGGGTCAGCGGCCACGGCGGGCAGACAATGGGGTCAGGCAGTCAGGCGGGTGACGATCTCGGCGTCCACCTCGCCAGCGCGGAGGATCTGCCGCGCCAGCTCGATCGCCTTCTCGCCCTTCGGGGCAGCCAGGACGGTGAACATCGCGGGCCCGGGACCGTCCGGGCGAGAGGTGACGATGCTGTGGTCAGTGACGGCCAACTCGTAGTTGTCGGCGTCGGACATGTGGAACATGGGGGGCCTCCTCAGGCGGCAGTGGTGTGGGCCTGCGGCACGATGTCAGCACTGATGCCCGCCTCAGCCAGAAGCTTCCGAGCCTCTTCGATCGCCGCCTGACCAGACCGGGTGTCCTCCACAGCCACCAGGCGGGGCAGCGCAGCCGGGTCGTCGATGTCCACGCCCTCCCACGCCTCCGGGCCCAGCCACTCGCGCAGCCGTGCGTTCTCCCGCACCTGCGCGGCCAACGGGCCCGGAGCCTCCTCCAGCAGCGACGGGTACAGGCGAGCCAGCGCCTCCGCGGTCTCCTGCGGGACCGGGCGGACCGTGCGGCCCCGCCAGTCCGCGAGAGCGCTTTGCGACACGCCTCCGATGCGGGCGGCGATCATCGTGGGCCCGTGCCCGACGACCGCGAGCGCACGGAGCCGCCGCTGGGTGCCGAACCCGGGCACCCTCACGGGCCCGGGGCGGCGGATCTCCTGCGGCCTCTCGGCACGGCGGGCTTCGCTGACTCGGCGCAGACGCCGGCGCCTCTCTCCGGCGCGTTCGTCCTCGCCCATGCCGCCCCACACGCCATAGGTTTCGCCTCGGGTGATCGCGTACTCCAAGCAGTCGGTGCGGGCGGGGCACCTGGCGCAGATCTCCTTCGCCTTGTCCTCTCGGGTTTCACGGTCGGCCTGACGCTCACCGTCTGGGGCGAAGAAGACACCCATGTCGTCGGTGCGACAGGCGGAGGTGGTGGTCCAGTCCCACTGGCGGGTGTCCGCGAGGGGGGTGGTGCCTTGGGGTGCGGTGCGGATGTGCCTCATCGTCGGGTGCTCCTTTCGCCTGCGTAGCGGCCCCACACCTGGTGGACGCCGTGCTCGTTGGTGATGGCTTCGGCTTCGTAGCGGCGGTCGCGGTAGGCGGGCCAGTGGCCGTTGCGGACGTTGCTCGCGATGGATGACGCGGTCTTGCGGCTGCCGTAGTCGCCGATGTGGACCCATTCGTCGGTGTTGCGCATGGCGGCGGCGAGCCGGTAGTGGGGGGAGGTGCGACGCCCGTGGTCGGCGGGGAGGGTCGCGGACGTTCTCACCGGGCCACCTCCAGCTCTGGCCACTCCACACCGGCCATCGCGCGCTGACGCTCCGGAGACAGGCACCAGTTGTTCAGCCATCCGGCGCCCATCTCCGCGAGAGCGAGCGCGTCGGCCTCGTCGAACCGCTTCTTCTCCAGGAACTCACCGTTGTGACGGCGGTCCATCGCGGCGGCCACGTCCTCCTTGCTCGCGTTGCCCTTGCCGGTCGCCCACAGCTTCAGCGACGACGGCGGGACGAGCACGCAGGGGGTGTCGGCGCGGTCGAGGAGGTCGTAGATCATCCACCGGAGCGCGACGAGTTCCTCGTGCTGGCGGAAGCCTCCGTGCCCGTAGGAGGGGCCTTCGATGACGACGAGGGTGGCCCCGAGCGTGTAGGTGCGCAGCTCGTCGAGGATGGACCGCAGGCGCGGGAGGCCTCGGGGCTTCTTGGTCTTGATGGCTTCGGTCCACCCGAGGGGGGACGCGACGCCTGTGCTGGTGAGGCTCGGATCGATACCGATGACCTTGGTCATGTGTGTCTCCTTCGGGGGTGGGCCGCTCCCGCGCCCCCGCAACGGGAGCGGCCCTAGGGGGTGGTCTAGAGGCGCTGCTGTGCGAGGCGTCCGGCTTCAGCCATCACGGCGGGCACGCCGTACCGCTTCATGGCGTCGCGGAGGGTGCGGGTCAGATCGCCATCACGCGGGGCGGGCTCGGGGCCGTTCCACTCGGTGGTCCCGCTGTCGTCTCGGTGCCATCCGGCGTGTCCGGCGGGCAGGGCGCAGAAGGTGGGTTCGGCGCGGCCGTCGGGGTGCAGGCGGCGGGACTCGGCTCCGCAACGACCGACGCGCGCGGACTCCTCACGCAGCCGGGCGACCTCAGCGGCCAGCTCCTCCGGAGACTCGTACACCGGGCCGACCGACAGCCGCAGCAGCTCACGGCCGGTGGTCGCGGCCTGGTCGTCGGTCAGGACCACGAACGCCCCGTCGCCTTCCTTGT
This sequence comes from Nocardiopsis synnemataformans DSM 44143, assembly GCA_000340945.1. GTDB lineage: Bacteria > Actinomycetota > Actinomycetes > Streptosporangiales > Streptosporangiaceae > Nocardiopsis > Nocardiopsis synnemataformans. The sequence goes on from ANAW01000275.1 coordinate 58,130, forward strand.
CGGCCAAGCCGACATGGATTCCGTCATCGACGCGGGTCACTCCGAGCCCGAAGTCCTGCCCCTTCGGGGAGATGAACAGGCAGGTCTCGTCCTGGAAGTGGTAGTCGCTGGCCTCACGCGCGCCCATCACCGGCCACCGCCCGCGAACTCCGCGTAGGTCGCCGCCTCTTCGTCGTCCGGACCGCTCAGCCACTCCTGATCCGCAGCCTGCTCCTGCTCCGTCGGCTCCGGCTTCTTCGCAGGCGCCGGGGCCAGCGCCTCATCCGTGATCCGCTCCGGCGGGAACTCCTCGTCCCGCGTCACCTCGCCGCGCTGGAGCGACTTGTAGATGACTCCCAGCTGAGCCACGTCGTGCTCGGTCCACTGGCCCGACTTGCGCCCCAGCTTCGATTCCAGCTGGTCAGCGGAGATCCCCAGCGACCCGAACAGGTTGGTGGCGTCCGCGATGCGCTGTGGCAGAGACCGACCACCGCCGTCCGTCAGGGTCTGGTTGCACAGCCCCGACGCCTCCTCCACGAACCACGGAGGGAGCACGCTGAAGATCGCCTCGCGCAGACGCCTCGCACCGTTGTTGGCGTTGTTCTCGTACACGTCCCGCATGTCCACCAGGGGCTTCGGCCCGGACTTGTGGTCTCGCTTGTGCGGAACGATGAACGTCTGCGAGCTTCGGGTGTTCGTCTGCACGTCCCACGCCCACGCCTGCATTTCCGACTGGCCCTGCTCGTCGTCGCGGCGCATCTCCGAGACGCCGTACTGGATGTTGCCCCAGCACCGGGCGAGCTCCCGGGCGAGGTGAACCGACGGACCGGTGACCGTCTGGCCGGACCGGGGGAACCGGTAGAACGCCCGCTCTGCGAGGCCCTTCTGCTGGCAGGACTGGCGCATCTGCCCCAGGGCCCCGTTGATGTCGCGGGGGCACTGCTGAGCGACGACGATCGCGGCTTGCACCTCAGCGACCGCGCGGGACTGCTCGACGGCGGTGGCCTGCCCGACGCGGTTCGGCATGGGGATTGGCTGAGCAGCCTGAATCTGACCGTTGCTCCGGTACTGCTGGACCTGGTTCGGGTGCTGGTTCACATGTCCTCCTCGTGCTTGCGCTCAGCCCACACGGGGAGCGAAATGGTCTCGACCTGCTCGGAGTAGCCCGGCCAGTGGCCCGACTCGGAGCACTGCTTGTACAAGGCGAGCGCCTTGCGGAACTGGGAGTGGCCGATCTTCAGCGCGACGTGGTCCAGCTCGACGACGGTCGTGATGTAGGGGGGCGCCTTCTCCTGGAAGACGAACACCATGCGCGGGTCCCGGTGGATGCCCAGAGCCCGCACGGCCTCCAGGTACATGGCGGCCTGGATGTGGTAGCCGTAGCTGTAGACCGCCTTCGCGATCTCTTCCGGGTCCGCTGACTTCGTCGTCTTGTAGTCGGACACGATGAACCAGCGGGCGTCGTACTCGGCGGTGGGCATGTGGTCCAGGCGCGCCCGGCACCACACCCCGGTCTCCCGGTCCTGCCAGAACAGCGACCGCTCAGCGGGGCCACGCTCGGGGGCGAACACCCGGGCGGCGGTGGGGTTGTCCTTCAGCGCGTCGGCCATGGCTTCCACCAGGGCGTACTCGGAGGGCAGCAGCGGGATGGCGTCGCGGGAGTGAGCGGCGTCGCGCTGCTCCTTGGCGGGCTTGGTGCGGTAGGAGTCGGCGTCGATGACAACGATCTCCGGTCCAGTGCCGAGCACCAGGTGGTGGGCGGCGGACCCGATGTCGAACGCCTTCTTCGGGCCGCGCTTGTGGCGGCGCTCGTACTCGAACAGGGCCGGGCACTCCAGGAGGCGTCGCGCTCCGGTGCTGGACAGCGATCCGCCAGCGACCGGGTCGGCGTGGTAAACGGCTTCGGGTAGGTCGTACACGCCGGGCTCGGTGACGGCGGGGATCTGAGCGGCGGTCCGCTCGTCGGTGGCGGTCATCAGAAAGGCACCCCCTGGTGGGCGTCGTGAGCCTCTTCCTTCAAAGCCCAGTGGCGGACGTGCTGAATAGCCGCGTCCACAGCCACGTGCCAGGACCGGTAGGACCCGTACCACCAGCAGCGGTTGCAGTTCGCAACCCAGGTGGGCTCGTCCGTGTAGATCCGGCTCTTGTGGACCTTCGCGGGAGCGGTCACCACTGCGCCTCCTCGTCGGGGTCGATCGGGAACGGGTGGTCGGCCCGGATGTCGTCGCGGTCGGCAAGCTCAGCGACCGTGGAGTTCCAGTCCTCAACCCACTCGTCATGCCGGTCAGCGGTGTCGTCCTCGCGGTCCTCCTGCGGGCCCGCCCACCACACGCCCTGCCGATCCTCAGCGTCAGCCGTGGCCAACCACAGCGACTCAGAGGCGAGCAGGTCACCGGCCTCCGGCAGCGCCGCCACGTCAGCGCCCACAGCGGACGACAGGTCCGTCGCCCACGCGGCCACGGCCTGCTGGCAGCGGGCGCCGCCACCGGCGTCGACCTGGATCTCCCGGAATGCGGCGACGATGCGCTCGGAGATTCCGGTGTCGGGGATCGCGTCGAACAGGCACAGGTAGGCGCGGATTCCGTCCAGGGACTCCTGGATGCGGTCGAGACGCTCACGGACGTCGGCAGTGGTGGGGTGCTGGATGCGCTCAGCCACGGGGCACCTCGCAGGCCTTGTTGTGGTCCACAGCGTTGGCGGCGGCGTGGGACGGCGACACGAACCCGCCGAAGTGCTCACCACACCGGGCGCACGTGAAGCCCAGGTCGTCCTCGTCCATGTGCCACAGCCGCTCCGTCTGCACGGGGGCGAGCGTCGCGTGGTAGCGGGCCTCAGCGGTCGCCTCGTCGCGGTGCGTTCGCACCAGACGGCGGGCGACAGCGGCATCGATCTCGGTAGTCACCGGGCCACCTCCGCCCCGGTGACCGCCACCGACGCACCCACGTGCACACCCGACACGTCCTGGTAGCTCACCGACATCAGCCAGCCACCGCCCTGCCGGGGAAGCGTGCGCACCCTGCCGTCCACCGCCATCGCGAACGCGTCGATGAAGTCGAGGCGCGTGGTGCGGTCGGCGTCAGCGGACAGGGTGAAGAAGATCGACGGGCGAGCGATCTGCCAGTTGTTCACGGACACCACGAGGTGCTTGTGGTACTGCCACTCGCCCAACTGGAGGGTGACCTCCCGGGCGAGATCCATCAGGCGTGTCGCGCTGATGGTCAAGGTGTCGCTAATCTGAATCACGGCACGTTTCCTTTCGATGGGTGCCATTGCCCTCACCGGGGTCAGCTCCTGGTGGGGGTCTTTTCGTGTGGTCAGGCCACGGAGCGGGTGGCCCGCTCCACGTGACGCATCAGGTCATCGCGGCGAATTCGCGTCTTGGGCCTCTGTGAGCCTTTGCGGCGAACGTCCACCAGCCGGGGGAATTCGGCGGCGGCGATCATCCGGTACACGGTTCGCTCGGAAACTCCGAGGAACTCGGCTGCTTCTGCGGGGGTGTACAGCTGCTTCTCGCTCATGCCGCACTCTCCACAGCCGTCCGCGCAGGGCCTCGGGAGACCGAGAGCACCCGCACGCCGAGGGCGTTCGCGATGCGCTCCAAGACCTCCAAGGAGCAAGCCTTCGGGCTGCTGGGGCGAGTCACGGAGTCGTAGAGCTCAAGGTTGCGGAGGGTCTGTTCGTGGATCTCGGCCTGCGCGGCGAGGTCTGCGCAGCTCATCCCACGGATCCGGCGGAAGTCTCGTATGGCCGGACCGTTGTGGTCCGCCGTGTCGGTGACTGGCATGACAGACACACTAGGACTCAGAGTCCATGTTTGCAAGACCACTCTTGGACTGATGTGGACACATGGGGACTTTGAGTCCTTGTGGGGTAAAGGTTTACAGACTCATGTGCCCGTAAGGGCAGCCTTCTCTATCCCTTTGGAGACAGGAGTCCTAGACTCCTTGCGCGAGTCCTAGTGAGTCCGCATACTCATCTAGGCTCTACCACCAGAAGGGAGTGACACCGTGACTGACAGTGATGGCGATAGGCGTCATGTACGAGAGGTACTCACACAGCGTCGGCAAGACCTCAGCCCTGAGTACAAGAAGCTCGCGGCCTTCTCGCGCGCGACAGGAGTGAACTACAAGACCTTGCAGAGGCTGGAAAGCGGCGCCGAGCACACCTTTGCCACGGGCACGCTCCTGGAGCTCGACAGGGCCTACCAGTACCCGTCCGGCACTATTGCGCGCCTCCTCGAAGGGCACGCCCCGCCGACAGGTCCGATCCTCGTGCCCGCAGGAGGACGGCCCCCCATAGAGGCCACCGACCCCGAGCTACGCCTACGCGACAAGCCCCCGCTCCGCGACGGCGAGCTCCTAGAGGCATGGGTGCGCCCCGACGGCAAATGGCACTACCACTACGCCAGCGACGGCCTTGACCTGCGCACCAGCTTCGACGCGAGCATCCCCCTCGAAGACGCGGTCCGCAAGCTCAGGGCGATGGCCGCAATCCACCGCTCCGACATGTGAACCACCTGACCTCGAAGTACGTCATACAGGAAGCGGCACGTGACCCCCTCGGGTGCCGCTTTTTCCTATGCCCGAATAGCGGCATTCCGGCGTTTTGCCTGATCAGAGCGGGTAAAATTTGCTTTGAGGCAACGGTTGGGGACTTTACTTCTTTTGCTCCTGTCACATAACGTGCCTTCACGGCCAAAAGGCCGTACCCCGACCTCTTCCCCCGGGGCCTCCCCTCCTACAGCGTCGTGACGAGGAAGGTCCGGAATGCACAACTCCATGCCCCTGCCCGATGACCCGATGATCCCCTTCGGCGTCCAAGTCGTAGACCACCTGGCCGACTCCAGCACCCTGACCCAACTCGCCGAAACGCGCGACGGGCTCACCTGGTCCGTCCAAAACGGCGCCCCCATCGCGCTCACCGCCGTCGAAGCCGCCCACGAACTCCCTAGCCCGGCACTCCTCGCACTTTGCATCGCGTTCGGTATCTACGTTCCCCTCGACGTCG
>ANAW01000276.1:0-4545 GCA_000340945.1 Nocardiopsis synnemataformans DSM 44143
GGAACTCGCTGGCGGCCCAGCCCTCGGCGAGGACCATCTGGAGGGCGATCTCCTTGGGGTCGCCGGAGGGGGCCGACCCGGCGGAGCCGCCGCCGGAGGAGTCGGAACCGCCGGAGGTGTCGGCCTCGGGCTCCTCCTCGGGTTCGGGCTCGGGTTCGGGGATGTCGCTGGCCGTCCCGCTGTCGGCGCGGACGGCCTCGTCGACGGCCACCCTGGCCTGCTCCATGCTCTCCTCGCGCCGGGTCTCGCGCTCCTGGTCGCTCTGCCCGGGCTGCGCGGCGAAGAAGTCCTCGGGCTCGCCGTCGCCGCCTCCCGCCGCCGCCTGCTGGTCGGGGACCACCGCGGCGGAGCTGAGCTGGCCGGGTTCGATCGCGTCGCTCTGGGCGAACGCGGCGACCGAGAAGGTGCCGCCCGCGACGAGGGTCGCGGCGCCGACGGCGCCCGCATGTCGCAGTGAGATGAGGTTGAGTAGCAAAATCGCCCTTTCGCGTAGACGCACACGCGCCCGACGGGGTCCGCGTGTGTGAGAGTTCGCCGCCGCTGACCACGTGGCCCGGGGTGGTGCGCGCGAGGGAAGGGACTAGCCGTTCGACCGAACGCGGCGCGGGTTCCCACGTGGGAGGGGATGTTCGTGCAGCGGGTTCAGCCTGCATCATCGTCACGATGAAGTAACGCCAGTTTTACTATGTCTTGGGTCACATCACGGAATGCATCCGCAATGCAGTGCTTTGACCTGCACGTCGATACGCAGGGTCAAGGAGCGGTCAAGCCCCGGCGCTGTGGCGGGGGTCTCCACGCCTTCCGGAAAGAGACGGGAGTCACCGGGAACGGTGCGCCTGAGTACCCGTACGGATGTGCGCGGACGGCTGCGGGGGTCAGGATGGCGCCATGAACGTCCACGGATCCCCGCCGTCCCCCGCGGGCCCCCGGCTCAGGTGCCCGGACTGCCGCGCCCCGCTCCCCGCGCCGCCCCGGGCCTGTCAGCGGTGCGGGCTCCTGCTCGTCGGCGCCACCGCCCAGCGCCTGTGGCACATCGACACCGAGATCGCGCTGCTCAACAGCCGTAAGCGGAACCTGCGCGAGGAGCGTGCCGCCGTCGTGGCGCTGCTGCGCGAGGAGTCGGTCCGGGGCGCGTCCCCGGCCGGTTCCGGAGCCGGGGCCGTTCCCGGGTTCGCGGACGGGGAGCGGCCGTGGGTTCCGGGTCCGGAGGGGTGGCCCCCGGGGCCCGCGCGGGTTGCCGGGCAGGCGCCCGGCCGGGCGCCTGGTCCCCCGCCGGGACCGGCCGCCCTCCCCGTGGACGCGCCCTCCGGCGGGCAGGCCCCGTACGCGTCGGCGCACAGCCCTGCCGCAGGGGCTCCCGCCGGACGGGCTCCGGTCGCCCAGGACGCGTACGGACAGAACCCGTACGGACAGGTACCGGCCGGGCGGCCTCGGTCCTCACGGGTCGCGTCCGGGCCTCCCGGGGAGATCACCCGCCGCTCGGCACAGAACGTCATCCTCGGGCTGGGCGGCGTGCTCGTCGGCATCGCGGCCCTGGTCTTCGCCATCTGGACCTGGAGCGACATGGGCACCGGCGCCCGCGCCGGGGTCCTCGGGCTCACCACGGCGGCCTTCGCCGTCCTGGCCCTGCCGCTGCACCGGCGCGGCCTCAGGGCGACCGCGGAGACCTTCGGCTCTCTGGCCGCCGCGCTGCTGTGCGTCGACGCCCTCGCGCTGTGGCTGCTGATGTCAGAGCAGCTCGGCAGCGGGCCCGGCTACACCGCGGCCGCGCTGGTCGTCATCGGCGCGCTGCTGGTCTCCTATCCGCTGCTGGTGCCGCTGCGGACGCCGCGCGTCCTGGCCGTCCTGCTCCTGCAACCGGTGCCCGTCCTGCTCGTGGTGGCGTCCGGCTCCCCCGACCCCTGGCCCTGGCTCCTGCCCGCCCTCTCCGCGACCGGGCTCGTCGACCTGCTCCTGGCCCGGTGGTTCGGACGGCCCCGTCCGGGCGTCCCCGTGCGCACCCTCCGCGTCAGCGCGACCGTGCTGTGGGTGCTGGCGCTGGTTCTGGCCCTGCTGTTCACAGCGGTCCTCCTGGCCGCCTCCACCGCGGGCGTCGAACCCTTCGGGGCCTGGTGGTTCGTGGCCGTCACCCTGCTGCTGTCGGGCGTGACCGGTCTGCTGCTGGCCCGCGTCCGCCCGTCCCACGCGCCGGAGGGCCCCGGCCCCGTGGGCGCCGCGGGCGGTCCCGCTGGACCGGGCGCCGCGGGCGGTACCGGCTCCGGCGTCGGTACCGGCTCCAGCATCCCCGCGGTCATCGCCCTGCTGGCCCTGGGGGCCGCGCCGCTGACCGCCGGGCCCGCGCACCTGCCCGCGCTGCCCAGGGCGCCCCTGCCCCCGTGGAACGGCGGCCCTCCGACCGCGCCGGTGTCCAGCGTGCTGGGTCTGCCGACGACGGCCCCTCCGGACGCCGGGTCCCACCTGCTCGCCGTGCTGGTCTGCGCCGCGCTGTCCCTGGGCACGGTGTTCCTGCTGCGACGCCGGGCGCTGGTGCCCGCCGCCGCCCTGACCGTCCCCCCGGCCCTGCTGACGGTCGTGCACCTGCTGGACCCGCCGCACGCGGTGGCGGTGGTGTGCGCCCTCCTGGTCGGCGCCGCGCTGATCACGGCCACGGCCCTGGCACCGCGTCGGCCCGGCGCTTGGATCCCCGCGCTCACCGGAACCCTGACCCTGCTCACCGGCGCCCTGTGGTCGCTCCCGGACCAGTACACCTCCCTGGCCGCCCTCGTGCTCGTGGAGGCCACGGTCCTGACCGCGCTGCTGCTGTACCGCCGGTCCGGCCGTCCCGCGGCGCTCTACGCGACCGGCCTGCTCCTGTGGGCGCTGGCCCTGCTGACCGGCGCTTTCTTCGGGCTCGGCCTCGTGCTCTCGGACACCGTGCCGCCTCCGGCGTGGTGGCTGCTGGCCGCCTGCGCGCTGTCGGCCGGGGCGAACGCGGTGGTGCTCGGACGGATCCCCCTCCCGGCGGCGAGCGGCGCCGGGGGCGGCCCCCAGCCGGTGTTCACCGTGGTCGGGCTGCTCCTGCTCTCGTCCGCGCCGTTACTGGTCGGACGGGGGCACAGTCCCGGCCTGCCGCTGCTGTCCGGCGCGTACGGGCCGTGGACGGCGCCCGTGCGGGCGTTGGGCGACCCCGCCTACTCCGTCCTGGGGCTCCAGCATGTGGCGGGCCCGGCGGAGGCGGTCACGACGGCGGTCGGGGCGCTGTTGGCCGGTGCGGTGGCGGTGGCCCTGGTCGCCCTGCTCGACCGCGGGCGGACGGCGGCCGCGGCGGCGCTCACCGCGCCGCCCGCGCTCGTCGCGCTGCCCCTGGTCCTGGACGCGCCGTTCCTCGGTGCCCTGCTGTGGGTGTTCGCGGTGGGTTCGGCCCTGGCGCTGTGGTCGGCGCTGACCCGGGACGGGCGGCTCGGCTGGCTGGCCGGGCTGACCGGCCTCCTCACCCTGCTGCTCGGTGCGGGCTGGGCGCTGGTCCAGGAGCACGCGGCCACGGGCGCCCTGATGGGGGTCACGGTGGTCGCCGCGGTGGCCGCGGCCCTGGCCCGGACCGCCGTCGCGGCGGTCGGCGCCACGGCGGTGGCGACGGCGGCGACGGGAGGGTTCTCGCTGGCGCTGCCCCTGCTGCTGGGTACTCCGGTGGAGTACGCGGCGCTGGCGCCGATCGCGATGGTCGCCGCGGTGGCCGTGGCCGCGCCGCGGCTGCGCGGACCGCTCCTGCCGGCGACGGAGGTCCCCGCCTGGGTGTGGGCGGCGGTCTCGCTGGGCGTCACCGTGGCGGCGGGGGCGCGGCTGGAGCTGGTCGCGCTGGCGCTGGCCGTGGTCGGGGTCGTCGCGCTGGCGACCGCCGCGCGGCCCGGCCGGCGCTGGTTCGCTCTGGTGGGCGCGCTGTTGATGCTGGCCGCGCTGTGGACGGTGCTCTCCGCGTGGGACGTGGCCGTGCCCGAGGCGTACACGGTGCCGCCCGCCCTCGCGGCGCTGGCCGTGGGCTGGGAGTGGAGCCGCAGGGCGGCCGAACCGCCGTCGAGCTGGGCCGCCCACGGCGGCGGCCTGGCGCTGCTGTTCCTGCCCACCGTCGTGCTGGTGCTGGCGGAGGACGGCATGGTGTGGCGGGTGCCCGCCGTGCTCGTGCTGGGTCTGGCGGTGACCGTGTGGGGCCTGCGTCAGCGGCTCCAGGCGGTTCTGGTGACGGGCGGGCTGGTGCTGGTGGCGACCTCGCTGCGGGCGTTCGGGCCGCCCCTGTGGGACCTGACCCGGCTGGTGCCGAACTGGGTGCCGTTCGCCGTCGCGGGTGTGCTGCTGCTGGTGATCGGCGCCCGCTACGAAGCGAGCCTGGAACGGCTGCGGCGCCTGGGGCGCCTGGTGGCGGGGATGCGCTGACCCGAGGCCTCTTGACCTCAGGTCTGGTTGAGGGCACAGACTCGTGTCCCCGACGATCCACGGAGGAAGCTTGACTTCCTCTCCTGCCGGAAGGCAGGAGATTGCGGAACCACCTACCGGTGGTTCGAGGCCAAAGCC
>ANAW01000277.1:0-12715 GCA_000340945.1 Nocardiopsis synnemataformans DSM 44143
GGTCACCCCACAACCGGGGCACACCCACTCCCGGACGTTCAGCGGCAACGACGCGTGCGCGTACCCGCACCCGGGTGTCGAACACGCCTTGGAGGACGGGAAGAACCGGTCCACCACGACCAACTCCCGCCCATACCACTGCGCCTTGTACTCCAGCATGGTGCGCAACTCACGCCAGGCCACGTCCGAGACCGCTCGGGCGAGTCTGCGGTTCTTGACCATGTTGCGCACGGCCAGGTCCTCGATCACGACCACTTGGTTCTCGCGGACGAGTCGAGTAGTGAGCTTGTGCAGAAAATCCTTACGCCGGTCGGTGATGCGGGCGTGCCCCCGCGCCACCTTGCGGCGGGCCCTGTCCCGGTTCGCGCTGCCCCTGGCCTTACGGGCCAACGCCCGCTGCGCCTTGGCCAGCCTGGCGCGGTCGCGTTGCTCGTGGCGGGGGNTCGGTCGGTGATGCGGGCGTGCACCCGTGCCACCTTGCGGCGGGCCTTGTTCCGGTTCGCGCTGCCCCCGGCCTTACGGGCCAACGCCCGCTGCGCCTTGGCCAGCCTGGCGCGGTCGCGTTGCTCGTGGCGGGGGTTGGCCACCTTCTCCCCCGTCGACAACGCCACCAGCGACGTCACACCCATGTCAACGCCGACCGCGTCGCGAGTGGCCGGAGCCGATGTGATGGTGTCCTCGCACAGGAGCGAGACGAACCAGCGCCCGGCCGCGTCCCGCGAGACCGTCACCGTGGACGGCCGTGCGTCTGCGGGCAGGGGCCGCGACCACACGATGTCCAGGGGCTCGGTCATCTTGGCCAGGGTGAGTTGGCCGTCGCGGTAGCGGAACGCGCTCGCGGTGTACTCCGCCGAGGCCCGGGATTTCTTCTTCGACTTGAACCGCGGATACCGCGCACGCCGGTCGAAGAAGTTCCGAAAGGCGGTGTGCAGATGCCGCAGCGCCTGCTGGAGCGGGACGCAGGAGACCTCGGTGAGAAAGGCCAGCTCCTCCGTCCTCTTCCAGGCGGTCAGCATGGCCGAGGTGCGGGAGTAGCCCACCCGCTCCTGACGCTGCTGCCAGGCGGCGCTGCGTTCGGCCAGAGCACGGTTGTAGACCAGGCGCACGCACCCGAACGTGCGCGACAGCTCAGCCGCCTGCGCATCGGTCGGGTAGAAGCGGTACCGAAACGCCCGCTTCACGCTCTTCCTGGTCATGGAACACACCGTAACGACCGCCCTGCGATCGCGTGAGCAAAATCCAACAGAAAGTCACGAGAAGGGAGAGGGCGTGTTCTTCCCGTCCGGAAGGACGGGGTGTCCACGCCCAACAAACAGATGACCGAGACCGCCGTCCCCGTACCCGAGGCGCTTGCCGGGAGGCTGCGCACCGACCGGAACGTGTGGCTGTGCACACTGCGCCGCGACGGTTCCCCGCACGTCACACCGGTGTGGTTCGCCCACCTGCGCGACCGCTGGTGGATCAGCGTGGACGCGCGGTCGGTCAAGGCGCGCAACGCCGCCGCCGACCCGCGGGTGTCGCTGGCGCTGGAGGACGGCGACGCCCCGGTGGTGGCTGAGGGAAGGACACGGGTCCACGCCGACGGTTTCCCCGGGGATGTGGTGGCCGCCTTCCGGGACAAGTACGACTACGACATCCGCACACCGTTCGACACGCGCGGCGAGTCCCGGGCGCTGCTGGAGATCAGGGTGACCCGCTGGCTGATGAGCGGCGCCGCGCACTGACGGGGGCGGTTGTCCACAGAACCGAGGTGGCCCCTGCCGCGGCGCGCCGGTTTCCGGTTGACTGGAAATCGGGGGGCCTCCCCGGCTCTCCGACCTCGGCATGCCCCGGCACACCCCCCGGGGCGGCGGGCCCGTCCGGCCGGACGGGCCCGGACGGGCCCGCCGCGGTACCGCGTCAGTTCTCCAGCATCTCCGTGACCAGCGCGGCGATCGGCGACCGCTCGGACCGGGTCAGGGTGACGTGTGCGAACAGGGGGTGGCCCTTGAGCTTCTCGATCACCGCGACCACGCCGTCGTGGCGGCCCACGCGCAGGTTGTCGCGCTGGGCGATGTCGTGGGTGAGCACCACCCGCGAGTTCTGGCCGAGGCGGGAGAGCACGGTGAGCAGGACGTTGCGCTCCAGGGACTGCGCCTCGTCCACGATCACGAACGCGTCGTGCAGCGAGCGGCCCCGGATGTGGGTGAGCGGGAGGACCTCCAGCATCCCCCGGTCCACGATCTCCTCGATGACCTCCTCGCTGGTCACCGCGGACAGGGTGTCGTGCACCGCCTGGCCCCACGGGGTCATCTTGTCGTTCTCGGTTCCGGGGAGGTAGCCCAGCTCCTGGCCGCCGACCGCGTACAGCGGCCGGAACACCATCACCTTGCGGTGCTGGCGGCGCTCCAGGACGGCCTCCAGACCGGCGCACAGCGCCAGCGCCGACTTGCCGGTGCCCGCGCGCCCGCCCAGGGAGACGATGCCCACCTCGGGGTCGGTGAGCAGGTCCAGGGCGACGCGCTGCTCGGCGCTGCGGCCGTGCAGGCCGAACACGTCGCGGTCGCCGCGCACGAGCTTCACCGACTTGTCGGGCTGGACCCGGCCGAGCGCCTTGCCGCGCTCGGAGACCAGCACCAGCCCGGTGTGGCAGGGGAGCTCGCGGGCCGCCTCGATGTCGCTCTCACCGCTGGTGAACAGCTCGCCGATCTGGTGCGCGGGCACGTCCAGCTCGGCCATGCCCGTCCAGCCGTGCTCGATGGCCAGTTCGGCCCGGTACTCGTCGGCGACCAGCCCGATGGAGGACGCCTTGATCCGCATCGGGAGGTCTTTGCTCACCAGTACGACGTCCCCGCCCTCCTCCTGGAGGTTGCGGGCCACCGTGAGGATCCGGGTGTCGTTGTCGCCGAGCCGGAAGCCCGCCGGCAGGATCTGCGGATCGCTGTGGTTGAGCTCCACCCGCAGTGTGCCGCCGAGGTCGTTCACCGGTACCGGGACGTCCAGACGGCCGTGGGCGACCCGCAGGTCGTCCAGGCGGCGCAGCGCGTGACGAGCGAAGTACCCGAGCTCGGGGTGGTGACGCTTGCTCTCCAGCTCGGTGATCACCACCACGGGGATGACGACCTCGTGCTCGGCGAACCGGCTCATGGCGGCCGGGTCGGCGAGCAGGACACTGGTGTCGAGCACGTAGACGCGTCCGTCCTGGCCTACCTCCGTACGGGGGTCGGGGGACTGGGTGTCGCGGCGATCGGTCGAGGAACTAGCCACTCGTTCTCCCCTTGGGCACCGCTGGGGCGCCCTACTGTCACGGGATCATGGAGGACCGGGACCTGGCCCGCGAGGGCCGGGTCCGGCCCTCCTCGTTGACGTTCCGCGATGGCGGAGGAGATCAATGAGACGGGGCCTCCCGAACGGGTGGACGAACGCCACCCGCTACTTCCGACGCTACGCGTCCGTGCTCCCGTTTCCAAGGGACCTCTCCCTCCGCGCGGTGAACTCCGCGTTAAGGGGTCGGGCTTCGAGGGGTCAGGATCCGTAGCGGCGGTTGCGCGCGCCGTAGGAGCGCAGTGCACGCAGGAAGTCCACCCTGCGGAAGGCAGGCCAGTAGACCTCGCAGAAGTAGAACTCCGAGTGCACGCTCTGCCACAGCATGAAGCCGGACAGACGCTGCTCCCCCGACGTGCGGATGAGCAGGTCGGGGTCCGGCTGACCGCGCGTGTAGAGATGCCGTGCGATGTCCTCGATGTCCAGGCGCTCGGCAAGCTCCTGGATACCGGTGCCCTTGGCCGCCTCCGCCTGGAGGAGGGACCGAACCGCATCAGCGATCTCACGTCTACCTCCATACCCGACGGCGACGTTGACAACCAGCCCGGGGTTGCCGGATGTGGCCGTCTCCGCCTCCTTGAGCGCCTGGGCGGTGGAGGCGGGCAGGATGTCGAGGGCTCCGACGGGCCGCGTGTTCCACCCCTCCTCGCGCAGTCGGGCGATGGTCTGCTCGATGATGCGCACCAGCGGGCCCAGCTCGGACTCGTCCCGGGTGAGGTTGTCGGTGGACAGCATCCAGAGCGTGACCACCTGCACGCCGACCTCGTCGCACCAGCGCAGCAGTTCGAAGATCTTGTTCGCGCCCGCCTGGTGGCCCTGCTCGGCCGCGCCGAGCCCGCTGACCTTGGCCCAGCGACGGTTGCCGTCCATGGCGACACCGACGTGGCGGGGGATCTCCTGACTGGTCAGCCGACGCTCCAGGCGCCGCTCGTAGAGCCAGTACAGGGGGTCACGAAGCCCCATTGGCGAAACCTCTCAGAGCTGGATCTGGAACAGCACACCGCTGGAAAGGATGTGCCGACGGGGATGCCTCCAGCGTAGTTCGCCCGCGGGGGGCTACGTCACGGCCAGGGACTTGCGCACGTGCTTGCGCCCCTGGTGGATGCGGGACTTGACGGTGCCCAGGGCCAGGTTGAGCTCGGAGGCGATCTCGTTGTAGTCCATCTGGCACAGGTCGCGCAGGACCAGGGGGGCCACCAGGTTGGGGCGGTCCTTCTCCAGCTGGTCGAGGGCCTCCAGCAGGTCGATGCGGGAACCGGCGATGACGCTGGTGGTGCGGGGGTCGCTCTGGTGGGGCATGCGCTCGGCCTCGGTGGGGAACTCCGCCGAGCGCCGCTTCATCGAGCGGTAGGTCTGCCGGGCGGAGTTGGACACCACGGTGTACAGCCAGGTGGTGAACAGGGAGTCGCCCTTGAAGCTGTCGATCTTGCGCGCCACGCGCAGCAGCGCGTCCTGGCACGCCTCCTCGGCGTCCTGCCGGTAGGGCAGGAAGCGGGAGCAGCGGCGCAGCACCTCGGGCTGGATCCGCCGGAGCAGGTCGTCCAGGGCCATGGCGTCTCCGGCCTTGGCCCGGCGCGCGAGGTCCTCCAGCTCCTCGTCGACGTTGCTCGCCACCCGGCGCCGCGGCGCGGGGCTCCCCTCGTGGTCTGCGTGGTCACTACTGCGCATGGCTGGTCTCTCCCTGACTGACGGCAGACGTCCGGCCGTCCGCTGCGGACGCGGGTGCGCCCCTTGCGTTCGAGGGTCACACGTCACTGGGACGTCTACGGCCCCGGTCCGGATCCGCACTCGCGAAACATCGACACTCTCTCGCCGCCGCGCACGGCGCGGAGCCCGTCGGGCCCCCTCCAGTCTCCACGGCCCGAGGGCATCGGCGCCACCCGGAGAGGGGATCATATCGGCGGGAGGCAATGTGAAGGTACAGATGGTGTATTAGTGGGCAACGACCGCGTGTTCACCCTTGAAAGACCGAGGCGGAGATGAGCCAACCTGAGGCCTTCGGGCGCTACCGCGTCATCCGGCGCCTTGGGTCGGGTTCCTTCGCCACGGTCTGGTTGGCGCAGGACGACCTGCTGAACTACTCGGTGGCCATCAAGGTACTCGCCGAGAACTGGGCGCACCAGATGGACATCCAGCACCGCTTCCTGGAGGAGGCGCGCATCCTGCGCCAGACCGACTCCACGTGGCTGGTGGCGGTGCACGACGTGGACGTGCTCCCCGACGGTCGGCCCTACATGGTGATGACCTACGCCGACCAGGGCAGCGTCGCCGACCTCGTCCACCGGGGCACGCTTCCCCTGGACGAGGCCCTGCGGCTGCTGACCGAGATCGGCCAGGGCATCACGGTGCTGCACAACCACGGCACGATCCACCGCGACATCAAGCCGTCGAACGTGCTGCTCCAGTCGTCACCCGTGGGACAGCGGGTGCTGGTGGCGGACCTGGGGTTCGCCAAGTCGATCGACGAGGCGTCGGGGTTCACGGCGGCGGCCGGGACCCCCGGCTACATGTCCCCCGAGCAGAGCATTCCCGGCGGTGACCTGGACGTCCGGTCGGACGTGTACTCGCTGGGCGCGGTGGCCTACGAGCTCATCACCGGCCGCCCGCCCTCGCGTCCGCCGGTGAAGGTGGCTCCTGGCCAGATCCGGCCAGGTCTGCCCCCGGCGCTCGACGAGCTCATCCTGTCGGCACTTTCGGTGGACCGGGAAAGCCGCCCGGCGGACGCCAAAACCTTCACCGACCGGGTCAGAACCATCCGTATGGCGCCCGACCTGCCCAAGGCGGCCGTGCCGTGGTGGCAGCGGCTGCGCATGCCGTGGCGGCGGGCGGCGGCCCTGGTGGCGGCGCTGGCACTGACGGGCGCCAGCCTCTCGGGGTCCCTCGGCAGGCCGGGGATGTCCCTGACCACCGTGTACGACGCCACACAGGGGGTCCGCCTGGGGGTGCCGTCGGTGTGGGCCCAGGAGATCCACACCGCCCAGGAGGCCCGCCCGGCGGCGGCCGAGGCCGGGGCGGGGCCGGGGCTGCTGGTGGCGACCGACGCCGAGGACTGGGACTCCACCGAGGCGACGGCCTACGGGGTGTACGCGACCGTGGTGGGGGGCGCCGCCGACCTGGGCGGGATCGCCGGCGCCGACCCGTGCGGCAGCCCTGCCGAGGAGCGGCCGCTGGACACCGGGGCCTGGGAGGGCACGGTGTGGGACTGGCCCGAGTGCCACGGCAACGGGTCGCTGAGCAGCGCCGCCGTGCACGAGCCGGGCCAGCCCACGACCGTGTACATGGAGATCCGCCAGCCGAGCTACCGGCCCGACCTGGTGAACCAGATCATCGCCGGTACGCACCTGGGTTAGGGCGTGTTCGGCGGACACCTGCCCCGCTGCGCGACGGGCAGCATCCACCGGACACGCCCCAGGGCCCCGGCGGCGGCGCACGTCAGGCCAGCAGCTGCTCCCGCAGGTCCTCCGGCGAGGTGACCGGGAGCTTGCAGACGAACCCCTCGCACACGTAGGCGGTCGGGCGCCCGCCCACCGGCGCGCGGTCGCGCAGCAGCGGCACCCCGCCGTCCTCGCGGCCGTCGCCGCGCGAGAGCACGGTGCCCAGCGGCGCCCAGACCAGCGCGGCGCGCACCAGCTCCGCGGTCCCCGGGTCGTCGGGGTCGCCCACCACCGCGACGGCGCGCGGCCCGGTCAGGAGGACCTCGCCGGCGGCCAGGCCCCAGCCGGCGAACCGGGGAGCCTTCTCCGCCAGCAGCGCCACCGGGGACAGCGCCTCCTCGGCGGCCGTGCGGTGGCGCTCGGAGCCGGTCAGCGCGGCGTAGGAGAGCAGCGCGGACGCCGCCGCCGACCGGCCGGACGGCGTGACGTTGTCGGTGGGGTCCTGGGGGCGGTTGAAGAGGCGTTCGGCGTCGTCGGCGGTGTCGTAGAACCCGCCGGAGCCGTCGCCGAAGCGCTCCAGGACGGTGTCCAGCAGGCGCCCGGCCTCGTGCGCGTAGCGCGCCTCCCCGGTCACACCGTGCAGGGCGAGCAGCCCTTCGGCGACGTCGGCGTAGTCCTCCAGCACCCCGGCGCTGGTGCCCGCGCGCCCGTCCCGGGAGGTGCGGGCCAGGCGCCCGTCCCGCAGGTGCACGCGCAGCAGCAGCTCCGCCGCCGCACGGGCGGCCTCCACCAGGTCGGGCCGCTCCAGCAGCACCCCGGCCTCGGCCAGTCCGGCGATCGCCAGGCCGTTCCAGGCCGCCACCACCTTGTCGTCGCGCGCGGGGGCGACCCGCTCGGTGCGGGCCGCCAGCAGGGTCTCGCGGACCCGCTGGTAGCGCCAGGCGTCGGCGGGCGGGACGGGCAGCTGGAGCACGGAGGCGCCGCGCTCGAAGGTGCCCTCCTCGGTCACGCCGAACACCTCGGCGGCGAAGGCGGCGTCCTCCTCGCCCAGGACCTCCCGCAGCTGGGCGGGCGTCCACACGTAGTAGGTGCCCTCCTCGCCCTCGCTGTCGGCGTCCAGCGCGGAGGCGAACCCGCCCTCGGGCGTGCGCAGGTCGCGCAGCATCCAGTCGGCGGTCTCCCCGGCGATCCGGCGCAGCAGGGCGTGGGTGGCGGCGTCGGAGACCCCCGGCCCCGAGGGGCGGCGGCCCATCCGGGCGTAGGCGCGCAGCAGCAGCGCGTTGTCGTACAGCATCTTCTCGAAGTGCGGCACGGTCCACTCGCGGTCCACCGAGTAGCGGGCGAAACCGCCGCCGAGCTGGTCGTACATGCCGCCCTGCGCCATCGCCAGGGCGGTGCCGCTGGCCATGAGCCAGGCGGGCGTGGACTCGTCCGTGCTCTGCATGGGCCGGGTGCGCTCGTCCTGCGCGGTGAGGAAGGAGAGCAGCATCGACGGCGGGAACTTGGGCGCGGTGCCGAAACCGCCGTGGGCGCTGTCGTAGTCGCGCACCAGCGCGCGGACGGCCAGGTCGAGCCGGTCCGCGGAGGGCGGCGGCGCGGCGGCCAGGGTGCGCGGGCCGCTGAGCGCCTCCACCACGCGCGCGCCCTGGCCGACCAGTTCGGTGCGCTGGTCCCGCCAGGCGTCGGCCACGCCCCGCAGCAGGCGCTGGAAGTGCTCGCGCGGGAAGTAGGTGCCGCAGTAGAAGGGGGCGCCGTCGGGGGTGGCGAACACGGTCATGGGCCAGCCGCCCTGGCCGGTCATGGCCTGGGTGGCCTCCATGTACACGGCGTCGACGTCGGGGCGCTCCTCGCGGTCCACCTTGACGTTGACGAACAGGCTGTTCATCAGGGCCGCGGTCGCCTCGTCCTCGAAGGACTCGTGGGCCATCACATGGCACCAGTGGCAGGCGGCGTAGCCGACGGAGACGAGGAGGGGCACGTCGCGCCGACGCGCCTCGGCGAGGGCCTCCTCACCCCAGGGCCACCACTCCACGGGGTTGTCGGCGTGCTGCAACAGGTAGGGGCTGGTCGCGTCGCTCAGGCGGTTGGACATGCCCCCAACTCTGCCATCCGGGGCGGTGGGACGCCGCGCACTCGCCGGAGCGGGGGCGGAACCCACCGCCCGGGGGGAGGTCGGACGCTCGCGGACTCCGCCGCCCGGAACGCCGGAGCGGGGCGGGGCCCGCCGTCCCGCTGGGTCAGGGCGGGGACGGTCCCTCAGGTCCGCGGGGCGGTGTCCTCGGCAGGGGCGTCGGCGGAGACCCGCGCCGCCTCGGCCGACCCGTCGTCGTCGGAGGCCGCGGTCCTCGCACCGAAGTCGTCGTCCTTGGGCAGGGCACGGAGCTTGCCCATGAGGCTGCGCATGAGGAAGTACAGCCCGACGCCGATGACGAAGATGACGAGGAAGCCGAGCACACCGGGCGTCACGGTGTCCCTGTCGAGCTCG
Source organism: Nocardiopsis synnemataformans DSM 44143 (assembly GCA_000340945.1). Taxonomy (GTDB): domain Bacteria; phylum Actinomycetota; class Actinomycetes; order Streptosporangiales; family Streptosporangiaceae; genus Nocardiopsis; species Nocardiopsis synnemataformans. Next base: position 9,163 of record ANAW01000277.1, read on the forward strand.
AAGTCGCTCGCCAGCACCGTCGCGGACGTGAGAAGGGTGTTCATACCGCTCATACTCTCACTGCTTCTCGGACACCCGCGAAGAGGTCCTTCTCCGGGACCTCGGTGTCCACCAGCGAGCGCACCAGGTGGTAGTCCTCACTCGGCCAGGCCTCCGCGACGACCTCGTTGGGCACGGCGAACCAGAACCCGTTGGGGTCCACCTGGGTGGCGTGCGCCTTGAGCGCCTCGTCGGCGACGTCGAAGTACTCGCTGCAGTGCACGCGCGTGGTGATCTCCCAGCGGGGGCGGTCGCGGTCCCCGATCCGCTTCATCCACTCCTCGAAGGGGTTCTCCAGGCCGCGCGCGGCCAGCACGTCGGCCAGGGCCTCGAACCGCTCGGGCGGGAAGGAGACGAAGTAGTACAGCTTGAGCGGCTGCCAGGGGTCGCCCGCGTCCGGGTAGGCGTCGGGGTCTCCCGCGGTGTCGAAGGCGTGCATCGACACCTTGTGGGTCATGATGTGGTCGGGGTGCGGGTAACCGCCGTTCTCGTCGTAGGTGAGGATGACGTGCGGCCGGAACCTGCGGATGGACTCCACGAGGGGTGCGGCGCCCTCCTCGACCGGGAGGGTGGCGAAGCAGCCCTCGGGCAGGGGCGGCAGCGGGTCGCCCTCGGGCAGGCCGGAGTCGACGAAACCGGCGAACTCCTGCTGGACGCCGAGGATCTCCCTGGCCCGCTCCATCTCCTCTCGGCGCACCTGCGCGATGTTCTCGCGGATGTCGGGACGCTCCATCGCGGGGTTGAGGATGTCGCCGCGCTCGCCACCTGTCATGGTGACAACGAGCACGTCGACGCCCTCCTCCACGTAGCGGGCCATGGTGGCCGCGCCCTTGCTGGACTCGTCATCGGGGTGGGCATGAACGGCCATGAGCCGCAGGCGCTCGGACAACGAAGGGTCTCCTTGACTAGGTGGACGGACGCGGGGGCGCGGCCGTCCGGCTCCCCCGGTACACAGGCTCGGACGACTTCCGCGCGGGGCGCGTGGGGAGGCTGTCAGGTCGGGGATATCTTAGACAACACCGTCCCCTTGTTCGGAGATTCCCGATGCAGCCGACCCCGGAGGAAGACGCCGTGAAGAGCGCCGACACCACGGCCGACACAGCGACCGACTCCTCTGCCAGTACCGCTCCCGCGCTGCGCAAGCGCCACGGGAACGGGCCCGTCTTCTTCGTCATCGCCACCCTCTTCGCGGTGGCGTGCGCGGTCGGCTGGGGCTATTCCATGATGAGCTTCAGCGGTCTGGGCGGTGGCGTGTACCACCAGGTGATCACGTTCTCGGCGCCCACGCCCGAGGAGGCCACCATCAGCTACGAGGTGAACAGCAGGAACGGCGCCGAGTGCCTGGTCGTCGCGCTGGACGAACAGCTCGTCGAGGTGGGTCAGACGCGTTCCGAGGCCGAGGCCGGGAACCGGATGGTCACCACGACCGTTGAGACGGTTCGTCAGGCCGCCACGGTAGAAGTGGCCTCGTGCAGGGAACAAGGTTCGCAGGACTGATCCACCGAGCCCCTTAGCCCGGCTCCGGAGGCACCGCCGAACCGCGGGAACCCGTGTGTCACGACGCACGGTGATATTCTCGTAAGTTCAGCTCTGGCCGCCTGGTGGCCTTTGCTACTAGTACACAAGGAGTTCCCGTGACCCAGACCCGCGATGACAACGTCACCTGGCTCACCCAGGAGGCGTACGACCGGCTCAAGTCCGAGCTGGACCACCTGTCGGGGAGTGGGCGCATCGAGATCGCGGAGAAGATCGAGTCAGCCCGGGAAGAGGGCGACCTCAAGGAGAACGGCGGCTACCACGCCGCCAAGGAGGAGCAGGGCAAGATGGAGGCCCGCATCCTTCAGCTCACCGAGATCCTGCGCACCGCGCGGGTCGGCGAGGCGCCCCACACCGAGGGCGTGGTCGGCCCGGGCATGACCGTCACCGTCAAGTTCGACGGGGACGACGACGAGGTCACCTTCCTGCTCGCCTCCCGCGAGGAGAGCGGCTCTCCCATCGACGTGTACTCCCCGAAGTCGCCGCTGGGCTCCGCCATCAACGGCAAGCGCGTGGGGGAGAACGTCAGCTACACGCTGCCCAACGGCAAGAGCCTGGGCGTCGAGATCATCGACGCCGTGCCCTACACCGGCATGTAGCAGCGGTTCGGCGATCACGGGGGCGGTGTCCGACCGCCCCCGCCGCTTTGGGGGCGCCCCGCACCGGGGCGCCCCTTCCGCGTGCCCGGCGGACGTCCGCCGCGCCCGCGCCCGTGCCCGGCTCGGGATCCCGCCGTCCGGACCGGGGCCGGGAAGGGCTACGCGCCCGCGCCCGGACCGGGATGGACCGGGGTCCCGGCGGGGGATCCTCCGGGGCGTCCCCCGCGTCGTAATCTCGAAGCACACTCCCGCGGCGGCTTCCCAGACCGCCGGTCCGACGAACCGAGGGGTCCCCTGCCGACATGTCCTCGCCCCACTGGAACCCCCAGGAACCCCGCCCCGGCGCGTACCCGCCCCCGAGCGGGGGATGGGGCCCCGGCGGCCCCGTGCCCGGCCGGGGCGCTCCCCCTCCCGGCGCCGGGTGGGGCGTGCCGGGGCAGGGTCTGCCCGTTCAGGGCGTGCCGGGACAGGGGGTACCGGGGCAGAGCGTGTCGGGACAGGGCGCGTTCCCGGGTCCGGTGCCGGAGAAGGCCACGTTCGGCCGCCGCCTGGCCGCACGCGTCATCGACTACGTCCTCGTGGTGATCGCCGCGGTCGTGTTCTTCGTCCTCATGGCCATCGTGACGGTGATCCTGACCGGCAGCGAGGAGGCCACCGACGCCGAGGGCACCCTGTGGGCCCTGCTGTTCCTGTTCGGGTGGGGTCTGCTGCTGTTCTTCTACGACTGGCTGTACCTGGTCACCTGGGGACGCACGCTCGGCAAGATGATGGTCGGGATCAAGGTGGTCAGCGCCGCCGACGGCGGCAGGCTCGGCCAGGGCCAGGCGATGGGCCGCTCCGCGTTCTTCGGCCTCCCGCAGTCCCTGCCGTTCGTGGGCCATATCTTCACGCTGGCCGAGTCCATGGCGGCGCTCGGCGACCAGGAGAACCGCGCCCTGCACGACCGGGTCGCCGGAACCGTGGTCATCCGCACCTGAGCCCTCCGCCGACGGGTTGTCCACAGGCGGGAACTCCCCCTTCCGGCACGGGTCCGCCGCAGCCTAGCGTGGTAAAAGGGGGGGTCCCCACCCCGCCCGCTTCGTGTTGCCCGCACACCGCCGACGCTCCGTCCCGCGCCTCATCCCCCACGCCCCCGCCTCACGCATGCGCCCCATGCATGCGCCCACGCCCACGCCCACGCCCTGACGGCTCCGCCTCACGGCTCCGCGCAGGCCGGGGCTCCGGTCCCGCCGTCGGCGAACACGGCCGGGACGTAGTGGTCCTCGCCGATCCGGTACCAGGCGCGACTCGTCCCGAACGTCCCCGCCATCACGTCGCCGACGGCCTGGCAGGCCACGTCGACGTTGGCGCTGTGCGCGGCCAGGCCCACCGGCTCCGGG
>ANAW01000278.1:0-16965 GCA_000340945.1 Nocardiopsis synnemataformans DSM 44143
GACGGCCTGGCAGGCCACGTCGACGTTGGCGCTGTGCGCGGCCAGGCCCACCGGCTCGTGCTCCAGCCCCGGGCCCCCGCGCACGACCACGGGGTGCCGCTGGTCGGCCGCGGTGATCCGCGCGCGCCTCCGGTACTCGCCGGTCCACAGGTAGTCGACCCGCACCCAGCCGTTGGTGGGCAGTTCCAGCCCCTGCCGGAACGCGCCGTCGGCCAGGTCGATGCCCGCCGGATTGCGCACCCGGCGCCCGAACCCGTCGAGGCCGCCGTTGTGCCCCAGCGTGTAGGCCGCCTGCGCCTGCGGGCGCCCGCGTGCCAGGTCGGGCCAGGACTCGCGTTCGGCGTTCCAGTGGTCGTCCCTGGTGTTCCAGGGCCCCACGTCCCACACCGGCAGGTAGACGCAGCGCGGCCGGTGGTCCTCGGTGCCGCCCCGCCCCTCGGGACCCAGGGCGCCGGTGGTGCACACCCGCACGGTGTACTCGCCGCCGCCCCGGACCGCCAGTCCCCGGTGTGAGGGCAGGGCGGCGAAGTGGTCGTTCTCGCGGATCCTGTGGCCGTTGGCCGTGGTGTTGCCGACCAGTCCGATACGGGTGGCGAAGAGGGTGGCCGAGAACGGTTCGGCGCGGTCAGCGTGGTCGTCGGGAGCCGGGGGGACGGAGGGGTCTCCGGGAGCACCCGGCTCAGCGGGTTCCGAGGAGTCCCCTGAGGCCCCGGAGCCGGTGGGGGCGGCGGGACCCGGCGCGGTCGCGTCGCCGCCCTGCCCGTCACCGGGGTTCCCCGCGCCGCCGTCCCGCGGCGGCTCCCCGTCCTCCTCCAGCGGGCGGATCCGCAGGCTCGTGAGGCCGGTCTCCTCCCCGCTGACCCGCACCCGCAGCTGCACCCGCGCGACCTCGCGCGGCAGAGTCACCCGCCCGCCCCCGGCGGGGTGCCACTCGGTCCACGCCCCGCCGGTCCGGCCGCCGCGCAGTTCGGCCGCCACCTCACCGGGGCCGCCGTCCGTCCGCACCCGCACGTCCACGGTGTCGGCCGGGGCGTCCAGCGGTTGCGGGGGGAAGACCGCCAGGCCGCTGCGCCGGGGCGCCGGCTCCCACCGGGCCACGATGCCGGGCCCGCGGTCCGCGTCACCGTCCAGGCGCAGCGTTCCGGACTCCAGGACCAGGCCGATCCGGTCGGCGGAGCCCGGTTCCTGTCGCAGCCAGCCGTCCTCCGCGAGTGCCGGGGCCGGGGTCAGGGGCGCGAGGAGGACGAGAGCGCCCAGGGACGCCAGGGCCTTCGCGGTGCTGGTGGCGCGCTCGCGCCTTCTGTGGGACATTCCCGCCCTGCCAAACACGTGGAGTCACCAATATGGACACTCCCAGTAAGCAAGCTGACACGGACGTACTCAAGCAGTTCGTGGCGGGTGTCGGTGTTATGGCGGTAAAAGTCCGACTTGGGAAGACGGCGGAGCCCGTTCCGGAGGCAGGCCGGGCCCGGCCCCGGTGGCGGCGGACACGGGCCCGGCAGGCCCCGGGCCCGTCCGTTGCGCGGCGGGCGCGGGAAGCGGCGTTCTAGGCGAAGGCCAGCAGGCAGGCGGTGAACCCGTGCACGTGGTTGACCCCGCCGACCGGGCCGATCTCCCCCGCCGCGAAGAATCCGGCGACGGCGTCGACGCCGAGGACGCGGTGGACGGCCAGGACGTCGTGGTCGGACTGCGGGAAGAGGGAGGACCCGCGGCCGTTGCAGGAGAAGAGCAGACCGGCGCCCACGGGGTGCTCGGCGCCGAAGTCGCTGAGGCGGCGGGCCAGGTCCTCGTCGGCGGTACCGGCGTCGCGGACCTGGAAGCGGACGGTCTGGCCGATCTCGACCATGTCGTCGATGGTGAGGGCGCCGAGCTCGGGATCGGCTCCGGCCAGGGTGCGGATGAGGAAGTCTCCCTGCTCGTGGCGGTCGACGTACTCGTCCATGGCGATGCCGATGTGCAGGCCGTGCTCGGCGAGCTCGCGGTCCTCCTCGGAGAGGGACTCGACCAGCTCCTCCAGCTTCTCGTAGGCGTTGGTGCCCGCGAGTTCGAGCAGGAGGTTGCCCTCGGCCTTGGTGACGGTCATGGGCGAGCCGATGGGGCGGCAGCCCTGGCTCACGACGGTGCCGAGGACGTTCTCGCCGCCGACGAGGAGGCCGATGGCGCCGTGCTCGGCCACCTCACCGTCGCAGAAGAGCCGCACGGACTCCTCGCCGCGCATGCCGTCGGCCATCCCGCCGACGAGGGGCAGGCCGCCGAGGGCCTCGGTGGACTCGCGGACGAAGGCCTGGGTGGGGAACTCGTAGGGGTTGGTGAGCAGGATGGCCACGCTGTCGCGGGGGCCGGGCTCCTGCATGCCGACGACGGCCAGCTGGTCGTCCTCGACCACGGTGTCCAGCCGGAACGGGGTGATCTCCACGCCGGGCAGTCCGGCGCACCAGACGCTGACCGAGCCCTGGCCCTCGACGCTGCGGCCGCCGCCGATGACCCCGGTGGAACTGCACCCGAGGGTGGCGGCGTCGCCCGCCAGCTCCATGACGCGCTTGCCCGCGAGGGTGACCTCCTCGGGGTCGGCGCCGCAGACGAAGAAGCACACCAGGTCGGTGGGCCCGTCCACCTGCTCCAGGGCGCTCAGTACGGCGCGCTCGGCCGCGTTCACGAGGTCCGCCCCCGTCGTCAGTGCATCGCCGAACCGTGCCACCAGCTGCCACCCCCGGTTTCGCCGGCCGTCGCGGCCGGACACAGGACTCCACCGTCACGTCCCATTCTTCCACCTCGGCGTCGAACAGGAGGTTTTCCGGTGAACGAACACGGACTCCGGCAGCGGTGCGGCGTGCGGGCAGCACGATGCGGCCGGAGCCCCTGGGCCCCCTTGTATCCAGGAAACAGCACGCCAACCCCGGAAACCAGGCGCTCCTTGACGGCTGTGGATAAGTTCGTGGGGTGAGCGCCCTTCCCGAACCCCCCTCCCCCGTCCCGCCCCCGCTCCCGCGCACCCGCGCGGACCTGCGCGAGTCCGGGCACGTCCACCGGACGGTCGCCGCCGAGGTGCGGGAGAACCTGCTGCGGCGGATGGGCTCGGGACAGCCCCGGTTCCCCGGGGTGCACGGGTTCGACGCCACCGTGCTGCCGCAGGTGGAACGGGCCCTGCTGGCCGGGCACGACATCGTCCTGCTGGGCGAGCGCGGCCAGGGCAAGACCCGGCTGATCCGCACCCTGGCGACCCTGCTGGACGAGTGGTCCCCGGCGGTGGCCGGGTGCCCGGTCAACGACCACCCCTACGCGCCGGTCTGCCCGGCCTGCGTGCGCCGTTCGGCGGAGGAGGGCGACGGCCTGCCGGTCGTGTGGCGGCACCGCGGGGAGCGCTACGGCGAGAAACTGGGCACGCCCGACACCGGGGTGGGCGAGCTGGTCGGCGACGTGGACCCGGCGCGGCTGGCGCAGGGGCGCTCCCTCGGCGACCCCGAGACCATCCACTACGGCCTGGTGCCGCGGGCCAACCGGGGCGTGTTCTGCGTCAACGAGCTGCCCGACCTGCCCGCACGCGCCCAGGTGGCGCTGTTCAACGTGCTGGAGGAGCGCGACATCCAGGTACGCGGCTACAGCCTGCGGCTGCCGCTGGACCTGCTGCTGGTGGCGAGCGCGAACCCGGAGGACTACACGAGCCGGGGGCGGATCGTCACCCCGCTCAAGGACCGCTTCGGCGCGCAGGTGCGCACCCACTACCCGCTGACCCTGGCGGACGAGCTGGCGCTCGTCCGGCAGGAGGCGGCGCTGCCCGAGGGCACGACGGTGCCCTCACACCTGCTGGAGGCCGTGGCGCGCTTCACCCGGCTGGTCCGCGCCTCCAAGAAGGTGGACGCCCGCTCGGGGGTGTCGGTGCGCTTCTCGGTGTCGGCCGCCGAGACGGTGGCGGCGTCGGCGCTGCGCCGGGCGGCCCTGACCGGCGAGGAGGTTCCGGTGGCGCGGGTGTGCGACCTGCCCGCCGCGGTGGAGCCGCTGCTCGGCAAGGTCGAGTTCGAGATGGGCTCCGAGGGCCGCGAGGCGGAGATCCTGCACGCGCTGCTGCGCCGGGCGGTGGCGGAGGTGTTCCGCGAACGCCTGGGAACGGCGGACCTGTCCGAGCTCGCCGACCGCTTCTCGGGCGGCGGCACGGTGGAGACCGGGGACCTGGTGGGCGCCGCCGAGCTGCTGCGGCGGATGGGCACGGTGCCGGGGCTCGCCGCGATGATCGGGCACGCGGCCCCCGAGGAGGAGGACGGCCCGCCGACCCCGGGGCTGGCCGCCGCAGTGGTGGAGTTCGCGCTGGAGGGCCTGTACCTGGAGCGCCGCCTGTCCAAGGACGCGCTTCCCGACGGAGGGGTCTACCGCTTCTAGGCGGTGCTCGCCGTGGACGCCCGCGCACCGGGGCTCCGCGCGGGCGGGGACCGGTGCGGTGGTCGGCGAGCCCGGACAGGACTGCCGGTTGCCGAACCGGGAAGGTAGCCGGTGCGCGGGTGCGGTACGAGCGGTGCGTGTGTGCGTGACGAGAAGGAGGCGGACGCCTGTGAGGTTCCGGTACCGGGCGTACATGGGCGGCCCCGACCCCCTGGCCGAGCCGGACCCGCCGCCGGAGGAGGCCGTGGCGGCGGCGCGCGAGCTGCTGGTGCTGGTCGCCTCGGTTCTGGGGGCGAGGCCCGCCACCGCCGAGGACGGCTCGGAGACGGGTCCCCCGACCGGCCCGGAGGTTCTGGGGGCGAGGACCGCCACCGTTGCGGAGGGCCCGGAGACGGATTCCACGACCGGTCCGGAGGGTTCGGAGGATCCTGAGGCGGGTCTCGCGACCGGTCCGGGGATCCTGTCCGAGGAGGACCGGAGGCGGTTGTCCGCCCTGGAGGAGGTCCTGTCCCGGTACGCCGACGGCGACCGCGCGGCCCTCGGCGAGGCGGACGCCACCGCCCTGGGCCGACTGCTGGAGCGTCTGCTGGGCGGGAAGGCCGGACAGGCCCTGGCCCGCCTGGACGGGGCCGACCACGGTCTGAGCCCGCGCGAGCTGCGCCGCCTGGGCGAGGTGGCGCTGCGCGAGGCCGAGACCTCCCGGCGCGGGCGCGACGGGCGCGGCGGCGCGCACCGGGGCGGCACCGCGCCCGGCGGGGAGCCCACGGGGCTCCCCCTGCCCCGCGACGAGGACGGCGACCGGCCGTTGGACGCGGTCGCGACCGTGCGGGAGGCGGCCCTGCGCCGGGCCCGCCCCGGAGAGCGCGGCGTGGCGCTGCGGGCCGAGGACGTGCGGGTGGCCGGGGCGGAGCCCTCGGAGGCCTCCGCCGTGTCCCTGCTGGTGGACCTGTCCCACTCGATGGTGACCCGGTCGCTGCACGAGGCCGCCACCCGGACCGCGCTGGCCCTGCACACCCTGGTGTCCACGCGCCGCCCGCAGGACCGGCTGCACCTGGTCGGCTTCGGGGAGCGGGCGCGCGAGCTCACCCCCGCCGCGCTGGTCGCGCACGACTGGCGCCGCGTCCCCGGGACGAACCTGCACCACGCGCTGAGGCTGGCCCGCGCCCACCTGCGGCGCCACGGGAGCCTGCGCCCGCAGGTGCTGGTGGTCACCGACGGCGAGCCCACCGCGCACCTGGGCGAGGACGGCGACGCCCGGTTCTCCTGGCCTCCGGCGCCCCGCACGGTGGAGCTGACCTTCGCCGAGCTGGACGCCGTACTGCGCGAGGGCGCCGAGGTGACCTTCTTCCTGCTGGCGGACGACCCGCGGCTGCGCGCCTTCCAGGAGCTGGTGGAACGGCGGCGCGGGACGCGGGTGGTGCACGCCGGAGCCGAGGAGCTGGGATCGCTGGTGGTGGACCGCTACCATCAGCGCTGATCCGGGTACGGGCTCCGCACGGGCTGCCAGCGGACCAACGCGACGGCCCGGCGGATCAGCGCCCCGGCGCCCCGGCAGCCCGGCGGATCAGAGCATCGGCGGATCAGCGTTCGAAGATGCTGACGTCCGAGGCCAGCACCAGCAGCTCCTCGGGGGCGCCGCCTCCGGAGTAGAGCAGCTGGTGCCGGTTGGCGGGCATGACCGTCTCGGTGAACCGCAGTGGACGCATGCCCTCGTAGACCACCCGCTCCTGCACCAGCAGCGGGATGCCCGGCCCCAGCCCGAAGGAGTCCGCCTCGTCCTGGGAGGGCATCCGGGCGCCGACGACGTCCCAGTTCCACTCCTCCCGGTGGCCCAGCGACCGCAGGACGGCGGTGACGCCCTCCTCCAGTCGTTCGGGGGACATGAGCGGGGTGTTGCTGGCGATGCCGTACGGGAAGTAGGTGACCTGGGACTGCCACAGGCCGCCGTCGACGAACCGGTCGGAGGCGCGGATGACGACCAGGTCCCCGTGCGGGCCGCCCCCGGGCCCGTCGCTGCGCAGCCGCTTGGCCACCTTGGGCCGCATGGTGTCCAGGCTGACCTTGATCTTCTCCTGGACCTGGTCGTATCCGGCCTCGCGCAGGTGGGGCTGGTAGCCCGCCTCGAAGCGCTCGGAGTCGCCGCCGCCCGTGACGGGGGTGGCCAGGTGGACGATGGGCCGGTGGTCGGCGACGAAGGCGCCCCGTCCGGGCTGGATGGCGACGCGCCCCTCGTCCTGGAGGATGCGCATGCCCAGGCGGGCGGTGGCGCGGGAGACGTCGAGCTGCTCGGCGAGCTCCTCCTCCCCCGGCAACCGCTCACCCGGCTTGTAGTCGCCCCTGGCCAGCGCCTCGCGCAGGTGGTCGGCGACGACCGTCTTCCTCGACGTGCTCATGCGTGTGCTCAGTCCCGGTGGTAGGCGTTCATGTTGCCGTGTTCGTACTGGTAGCGGATGCTGTGGCCCGCGTAGACGGTGTGCACGAGCCGGATGGGGCGCTCCTCGGACAGGTCGGTCCGGTGGACGGTCAGCACCGGGACTCCGGGCGGGAGTTCGAGCTGGCCCGCCTCCTGCGGGCTGGGCATGCGGGTCTCCAACTCGTCGACGAACCCGGCCTGGCGCTGTCCGTACTCGGCCAGCACCGCCAGGGCGCTCTCCACGTCCTCGGGCAGCATGAGCGGAGTGCCCTCGACGAGGTCCATGGGGTAGTAGGCGGTGCTGACGGAGGCCGAGACCTCCCCGGAGAACCGGTACATCCGGCGGACGACCGTCATGTCGCCCTCGGGGACGCGCAGGCGGCTGGCGATGTCGGGGGTGGCGCTGAGGAGCTGGAGCTCCTCCAGGACCTGCCCGGTCATGCCGGACTCGTTGAGGCCCTCGGGGCCGCCGCGGTTGGCGTGGAAGGTCTCGGGGACCACGTCCTGGACGTAGTGCCCGCGTCCGGGACGGCTGACGATCAGCCCCTGGTTGCGCAGCATGCCCAGGGCCAGCCGGATCGTGTTGCGGGACGCCTCGAAGCGCTCCTCCAGCTGCTTCTCCGACGGCAGCTGTCCGCCCCGGGGCAGGGAGCCCTCCTGGACCTCGCGCCGCAGGGTTCGGGCGATCTGTCGATATCTGCTTTCGGCCCGCATATATCAGTCCTAGCCGGGGTATGAGACCAACAACCTAGCTTGTACCAACAAGGTGATCGGAACACCAGGAGATCAGGTCCATCCGGTCAACATGGACCCATCTTAAGTGAAGGCCACCCTTAGTACACGACACCGCCGCCGAAAGGACACTCCCCAGGACGGGAATCGACGGCCCCCACCCCTTCGACCCAGGCGCCTGACCCCCGCGGCACCGCAAAGGAAGACACGACGGTGAGACACCGCTCGGCGTCCCCCCTCTCCGGAGGAGGGCACGCAGGACACAGATAGGAACTTCCCCCCGAGGAGAACACCATGATTCCCATCGTTATCGCCCTCGTCGGAGTCGTACTCCTGGGCCTGGCCGCGGGGTTCTTCCTCGCCGTCTCCATCGGCATCCGCCGACAGGACCGCCGGGGCACCTACCGCTCCCTGCGCAGGGACGGCGAGGGCACCCCACTCTCCCGCACCGGGAGCCTCGTGGTGGGGCTGCGCTTCCGCGACGGGGAGCACCCGGCCGCCGCACCCTCCGCGGACCGCACGCCCACCTCGGTCTGAACGGGCAGCGCTGGAACGAACGCCGCGGCGACGGAGCCGCGGTGAGGAGCGGCCCGGCACCCCCGCCCCCGCTCCGCCCCCCGAGAACGCCTGACCCCTCCTCCCCGACCGCGGAGCCGAGGCGGCCGAGGCCGCCGGCGCGGACCGGCGCGAGCCGATCCGCGCGACGCCCCTCCTAGCCCTCCAGCGCCTGGAGCAGGTCCGCCACGAGGTCGTCGGCGGACTCGATGCCCACGGAGATCCGCACCAGGTCGGCCGGGACCTCCAGGGGGGAACCCGCGGTGGACGCGTGTGTCATCCGCCCCGGGTGCTCGATCAGGGACTCCACTCCGCCCAGGGACTCGCCGAGGGTGAAGACCTCGGTGCGCTCGCACAGGGCGAGCGCCGCCTTCTCCCCGTCGCGCAGAGCGAAGGAGACCATGCCGCCGAAGGCTCTCATCTGCCGTTCGGCGGTCTTGTGCCCCGGGTGGCCGTCCAGCCCGGGGTAGAACACCCGGCGCACCGCGGGATGGCCCTCCAGCGCGGCCACGACCCTCTCGGCGTTGGCGCTGTGGCGGTCCATGCGCACACCCAGGGTCTTCACCCCGCGCAGGGTCAGCCAGGAGTCGAACGGCCCCGGGACGGCGCCCATGGTGTTCTGGTGGAAGGCCAGCCGCTCGCCCAGTTCGGCGTCGGAGACCACCAGCGCTCCCCCGACCACGTCGGAGTGCCCGCCCAGGTACTTGGTGGTGGAGTGCACGACCACGTCCGCGCCCAGCGTCAGCGGCTGCTGGAGGTAGGACGAGGCGAAGGTGTTGTCGACCACGTGCAGGGCGCCGGCGTCGTGCGCGATCTGCGCGACGGCCTCGATGTCGGTGATGTTGAGCAGGGGGTTGGTGGGGGTCTCGGTCCACACCACCCTGGTGTTGGGCCGCACGGCCGCGCGCACGGCCTCGGGGTCGGACTGGTCGACCGCGTCCCACTGCACGCCCCACCGCTCGACCACCTTGGAGACCAGGCGGAAGGTGCCCCCGTAGGCGTCGCCGGGGATGATCAGGTGGTCGCCGGGCGAGAGGACCGTGCGCAGCAGGGTGTCCTCGGCGGCCATCCCGGAGGCGAAGGCCAGGCCGCGCACCCCGGACTCCAGGGCGGCCAGGCACTCCTCCAGGGCGGCGCGCGTGGGGTTGCCTGTGCGCGAGTACTCGTAGCCCTGGCGCAGACCGCCCACGCCGTCCTGGGCGTAGGTGCTCGTCTGGTAGATCGGCACCACCACGGACCCGGTCCCGGCGTCCGGCTCCTGCCCCGCGTGGATGGCCAGCGTTTCAAACCCGTCGAACTTCATAGGGCCACCTTAGTGCCCGCTGACCTCACCGATCGCGTTTTCCACAGGCGGTGCCCGCGGTCCCGCGGGCCTGGCCGCACCGCGCGGTGGAGCGGGCGCGGGGCCTCCCCCGCCCCCGCTCCGCCGCCGCCCGGTGCGTGCCCGTCGGTGTCGGCGGTCAGGCGGCCGGGCGCACCCGGAAGGACTGTCCGCCGCCGCTCCCGCAGGGCTGCTGGGACAGGCGTGCCCCGTCCCCGCCGCCTTCCAGGGTCAGGCACTTGCCGCTGTGCCGGGCCACGAACCGGTGGGTGCCGTCGGAGAGCCGTTCGGGACGCCACTGCTGGTTGGCCGCGCCGACGTAGCTCCACAGGTGGACGGGCGTACCGTCGGCGGTGGCCCCGGGGCCGCCGTCCACGTCCCACACCGCGCCCGCGTGCTGGTTCAGGACCCGGTGGTGGCCGTCGTCGGTGGGCAGGAACCGCCAGGTCTGGTTGGCCTGTCCGGGGGCGCCGCACTCCCACTGCTGGAGTTCGGTGCCGTCACCGGTGCCCCAGTCGACGGCGTCCAGGCACCTGCCGCTGTCGGCGCCGACCACCTGGTAGGGGGTGTCCGGGGTGATGGCGCCGCCCGGCTCGCCGCCGTCGCCGTCCGGAGTCCAGGTGAAGGTGGCCACCGCCCCGGCGGGGAGGGTGTAGGAGAGGGAGTTCCCGCCCTCGGTGATCGAGAAGGCGCGGTCGACGGAGGCGGCGTTGGTCACGTAGGCGGCACGGCTGCCGTCGGGGTTCTCGAACACGACGTTCTGCACCCCGCCGGAACCCTCGCTGGTGGAGCCGAGGCGGACGGCTCCGGCGTCGACGAACCTGGTCAGGTGGCCGAGCACGTAGTACTCCGCGCCGCGCGTGACGTCGGTCCCGTCGATCTCCACGACGCCGTTGCACCGCTCCTGGCAGTGGCCCTGGTGGGGGCCGCCGTTCTCGTCCAGGGCGAGGTTCCACAGGACGGTCGTCTCCCCGCCGTGGCGCATGTTGCGCACGACCAGGTTCTCGGAGTGCCAGCGCAGGGTGTCGGCGAAGGTCGACGCGGGGTCGGCGCTGTCGGTACCCGAGCACTCGGTGAAGAACACGCGCTTGCCCGCGTCGACGATCTGCTGCTGGGCCTCAGGCTGGCCGCCGTAGCAGTGGAACGCGGCCCCCTGGACGCGGTCGATCCCCTGGGTGGCCGCGAAGACCTCCAGCGGGTAGTCGGGGCGGTCCCAGTTGTGGTCGTAGGAGTACAGGTCCGTGTCCAGGCCCGCCTCGTCCAGGGCCCCGTCCAGCACACGCAGGAAGGCGGCCTGTTCCTGGGCGGGCATGTCCGTGGAGGGGTAGGACGTGGCGAACAGGGGCTCGTTCTGGACCGTGAGGTCGGCCAGCTCGATCCCCTCCGCGGCGTAGGCCTCGATGGCCGAGACGAGGTAGTCGGCGTAGTCGCCGTGGTGGGCGGGGTCGAGCCCGCCGCCGTTGAGCGAGCCGCCGGTCTTCATCCACGCGGGCGGCGACCAGGGACTGCCCATGAACCGGATGTCGGGGTTGATCTCCAGGGCCTGCCGGAGGACCGGGATGATCTCCTGCCGGTCGCGGTCGATGCCGAATTGCCCGGGGACGTCCTCGTAGGTGTAGAAGGACCCGGCGTTGAAGTCGGTGCTGCCCAGGGGCTGGCGGAGGTAGTTGAGCCCGATCCCGTCGCCGTCCCGGGAGAACAGCGACTCCATCAGGGCGTCGCGCTCCCCCTGCGGGAGCGAGCTGATCAGGTGGGCCGAGGCCTCGGTCACCGAGGCTCCGGCGCCGGTGAAGCGCTGGAACCGCCGACCGGGGTCGACCGCGATGTCGGTCTCCTCCCTCCCGGAGGTGAAGGGGATGTCGCCGCGCGGCGCGAGGGCGCTGGCGCCGTCCGCCGTGGTGACCCAGACCTGGGCGGTGGGCGCGGCGGCCCGGGCGGGGGCGGCGGTGCCCAGGCCCAGGAGGGCCGGTCCGAGGGCGAGCGCGCCGGCCGCGGCCAGCGCGCTGAGGGCGGGGCGGCGGGTGGTGGGGGGTGCCATCTCTCTCCCATGCGTCGATGCGGGTGGTGTGTTGCCGAGGGCGGGGCACCGCCGCGACCGCTCCCGCGGCCGTGCTGCGGCGGTGCCACGCAGTGATGAAAGCACACTTACCAAGTGATCGGTAGGTACCTTCGCGCATGTGTTGACCGAGTACTCGGTAGGTACTGGTGGGACCGGGCCGGGGAGGGGCGGCGCGAACCGCCCTAGACTGCTACGGGTGACGACGAAAAGGCCGGGAGACGGGACGAGGGCGCGCACGACGCGGGCCTCCAGGGAGGAGCGCAGGGCGGACATCCTGCGGACCGCGATGGAGGCCTTCGCCACCCGCGGCTACAACAACGCCTCCCTCGCGGAGATCTCCGACCGGGTCGGGCTCACCCAGGCCGGGGTCCTGCACTACTTCCCGTCCAAGGCGGACCTGCTCACCGGGGTCCTGGACCTGCGCGACGCCTCCGATCTGGAGGAGCTCGGGGAGGACCGCCCCCGCGGAACGGCCTTCCTGCGCCACCTGGTGGACACCGTCCGGCGCAACACCGCCCGCGAGGGGATCGTGCGCCTGTACGCGGTGCTCTCCGCCGAGAGCGTCACCGAGGGCCATCCCGCGCAGGCGTTCTTCCGGAGCCGCTACGACGGGCTGCGCGCGATGCTGACCGAGGCGCTGGACGAGGCGCGCGACCTGGGCGAGGTCCCCGGCGGCCTGGACAGCGCCACCACCGCCACCAGCGTCATCGCCGTGATGGACGGGCTCCAGGTGCAGTGGCTGCTGGCGCCGGACACCGTCGACATGGCCGCCGCCGCCGAGCAGGCGATCAGCCGCCTGGTCGGCGTCGACCTGGCCTCCCCCGCCCAGACCTGACCCGGACCCCCGGCGTCCGCGCGCGGAGCCGGGACCGACCGGGTGTGTCGGAGCGGAGCCCCCGGAGCCCCCGGGGCGCCTTCTAGGCCGGCGGGAAGCGGGTGGAGGACCCGGGCCGGGGCGGCTCGGCGGGCGCCTCCGGCGGCAGACCCGTGACGGGGGTGGGCACCCGGGTGGGGGTGCCGGTCTCGCGCAGCGGCGGGTCCCAGCCCAGTTCGGGGTCGTGGGTGCGCACGACCTTCCCGGGCACGCCCGCGATGACGGCGTGGTCGGGGTAGGTGCCCGGCCGGACCACGGTGCCCGCGGCCACGACCGAGTTGCGGCCCAGGTGCACGCCGGGCAGGATCACCGCGTTCGCGCCGATCCAGGTGCCGTCGCCGATGCTGACGGGGTCGTCCACCGGCCACTGGAGGCCGACGGCGATCTCGGTGTTGCCGTAGGCGTGGTTCTGGTCGGTGATGTAGACGTAGGGGCCGGTGTACACGTGGTCGCCGATGTCGACGGACCTGTGGGCGACGATGTGCGAGCCGCGCCCGATGGCGCAGCCCGAGCCGATCCGCACGACCGTCCCGGGGCCCAGGTCGTAGTCGGGCCCCATCCCGGCGGCGAGGGTCATGTCCCCGCCCAGGACGGTGTGCACGCCGATCTCGATCCAGGGCTCGCCGTAGAGGGTGGCCGTGGGGAAGGCGATCGCCGAGCCCGTACCGAAGCGCGCGAACCTGCGGGCCGCCCTGGAGTCGGCGCGGATTTCGGCCTTGGTACGGGCGTACGACCAGACGGAGCGGAGAATCCAGGACAACAGCCGCGACACGCGTGCCCCCATTTATTACCTACCAGTAACTGTCGCGAACATTAGCAGTGTTCGAGTATGCGCTGACATGTCCGGCCGGTACACGGCGGGGCCCGAACCCCGCTCGGTTCGAGCGCGGTCCGGGCCCCGTGGCGGCTTCGCGGAGGCTCCCGCGGGCGGGATCAGCCGGACAGGTGGGCCAGCAGGTCCTGGCGGGTGAGGATCCCCACCGGCTTGCCGTCGCGCAGCACCACCAGGGCGCCGGACCCGCGCAGCAGGCGGACGCAGTCGCTCACCGGGGTGCCGGTGCCCACGGTGGCCAGCGGCCTGCCCATGTGGGTCTCCACCAGGTCGTCCAGCTCCGCGCGGCCGTCGAAGAGGGCGTCGAGGAGGTCGCGCTCGGCGATGGAGCCGACCACCTCGGCGGCCATGACCGGGGGCTCCTCCTTCATCACCGGCAGCTGGGAGACGCCGTACTCGCGCATGATGGCCACGGCCGTGCCGACGGTCTCGTCCGGGTGGGCGTGCACGAAGTCGGGCATCTCCCCGCCCTTGGCGGCCAGCACTTGGCCCGCCGTGGCCTCCTCGGTCTCGGCGGACAGGAAGCCGTAGTCGGCCATCCACTCGTCGTTGAAGATCTTGCCGAGGTAGCCGCGGCCGCCGTCGGGCAGCAGCACGACGATGACGTCGTCGGGACCGGCGTCCCGGGCCACGCGCAGGGCCGCCTCGACGGCCAGGCCGCAGGATCCGCCGACCAGCAGGGCCTCCTCGCGGGCCAGGCGGCGGGTCATGAGGAAGGAGTCCTTGTCGCTGACCGCCACGATGTCGTCGCACACCGAGGTGTCGTAGGTGCCGGGCCAGATGTCCTCGCCCACGCCCTCGACCAGGTACGGACGGCCCGAACCGCCGGAGTAGACCGAGCCCTCGGGGTCGGCGCCGACGACGCGCACCGCGCCGCCGGAGACCTCCTTGAGGTAGCGGCCGGTGCCGCTGATGGTGCCGCCGGTGCCGATGCCCGCCACGAAGTGGGTGATGCGGCCCTCGGTCTGCTCCCAGACCTCGGGGCCGGTGCTGTGGTAGTGCGACTCCGGGTTGTTCGTGTTCTCGTACTGGTTGGGCTTCCAGGCGCCGGGGATCTCGGTGGCCAGCCGGTCGGAGACGGAGTAGTAGGACTCGGGGTGGTCGGGGGCGACGGTGGTCGGGCAGACCACGACCTCGGCCCCGTAGGCACGCAGGACCGAGAGCTTGTCCGGGCCGACCTTGTCCGGGCAGACGAAGACGCAGCGGTAGCCCTTCTCCTGGGCCACGATGGCCAGGCCGATGCCGGTGTTGCCCGAGGTCGGCTCGACGATGGTGCCGCCCGGCCTGAGCTCGCCGCTCTTCTCGGCCGCCTCGACCATGCGCAGCGCGATACGGTCCTTGACCGAACCGCCCGGGTTGAAGTACTCGACCTTGGCGAGGACCGTCGGGGCGTTCGGGCCGAGGACCTGGGTGACCTTGTTCAAACGGACGAGCGGAGTGTCCCCGACCAGATCGATCAGTGAGTCGTATACCCGCACTTGCGCTCCCTCTGCGTCTTGGCGACCGGGTCTCGGCCCGCCATGTCCTCGCCCCGGTGGCGAGACCGGGGCCCTGGGCCGGTCCGGCCCGTCTCGGTTCTGACTCTAATGGTCTCCACCAGCGGGTTCTGCGGCCTCAGGAAACCGGTGGTCCTCCGGCGGAGGACGGCTGGACCGGCCGGTGGCCGAGCGCCCGCAGCAGGGTGGGGCGGAGCGCTTCGGCCGCCTCCCCGCGAGACAGCCTTCCCGCGTCCGCCTCGGCGGCCGCGGCGTGCCCGAGGGCGACGACGACCGCGACCAGCCAGTCGGTGGGGAGCCGGGGGTCGAACTCCCCGCTCTCCTGGCCGCGCCGGACCACCCGTCCCAGCCGGTCGGCGACCGGTGAGTGGCGCTCGGCGTCGGCCTCCGGGTCCGCCGGGTGCGAACCGGCGGCGCGCATGAGCCGGGGATGCCGGTCGGCGGCCGTGGAGGCGGCCTCGACCAGCCGCAGCAGGGCGTCCGCGACGGACCCGGAGTCGAGGTCGGCGGCGTCCATCGCGGCCACGGCCTCCTCGGTGACCCGATCCAGGACCGCTCCCAGCAGCTGCGCCCGCGACGGGAAGTGGGCGTAGACGGTCTGGCGGGTCACGCCCGCCGCGGCGGCGACGTTCTCGACGCTGGCGTCGGGACGTTCGTCGAGCAGGCGGACCGCGGCGTCCAGGATCGCGGCCCTGCTGCGGCGGGCGTCGGCTCGGCGGTGGGGAGAGGAAGACAATTCTTACGCCTTGTCAAAGTTGGTGGCCGATGCATATCGTACAGACTGTAAGACTTGCATCCGGGACGTGCGACATGACAGGGAGCACCGTGATTCCGTTCGACGGCACCGACCCCCAACGGTTCATCACCGACTTCTTCACCGGCTTCGGGGAGGAGGTCGCGTACGGCGAGGAGGACCTGGCCGCGGTCGTGGACCGCTACCACACCCCGGACGTCGTGCAGGTCGCCGACGGGCACCGGATGGACCGGGACAGGCTCATCGCCCACGCGCGCCCCTCGCGCAAGAGGCCGGGCACGTCCCGGCTGGAGGTGCACGAGGCGATGGCGGACGGCGACCGGCTCGCCGCCCGCTACACCCTGTACGTCCAGCGGGGCCGCAAGGACCTGGTCATCGACGTGTACTTCTTCGGCCGGTTCGCCCCCGACGGCAGGATGCGCGAGGCCACCATGCTCACCCGCATGGAGGACCGGGCCGCCTCCGGGAGTGCGGACGCCCCGGCGTCCGGCGCGCGGGAGGTGTCGGCGTGACCACGCGCACCTACACCGTCACCGGCATGGCCTGCGGGCACTGCGAGGGCTTCGTCACCGAGGAGCTGGAGCGCGTCGAGGGCGTCACCGCCGTGGCGGTGGACGTCGGAGGCGACCGGGTCACGGTGACCAGTGAGAGGGAGATCGGCACCGACGAGGTGCGGGCCGCCGTCGAGGAGGCGGGCTACGAGCTGACCGGCGTCGTCGGCTAGGGCCGCGGCGCGGCCGGGCCGCCCGCGTCGGAGGCCGCCGGAGGGGTCGGTCGGCCGGTACGGCCTGCCCCGCCGGGGCGCCGCCGGTGACCTGGCCGGGCCGCCGTCCTCCCCTGTCCCGCCCATGCCGGTCCCCTCACCCCGGGGCGCGGATCGTGTACCGCTCAGGTACGTGATTCCGGGGTTCCCCACCGGTAACCTCGCTCGTATCCGTCCCGCCCAGGGCAGGCGGGTCCGAGCCTCGGGGGTGTCCGATGCTGCGAGCCGCACGCGCCAGACGGATCGCCGCTGCCACCGCGTTCGGCGGCGGCGGGCTCACGCTCGTCGGCGGCGGCACCGTCGCGCTCCTCTACCTCCAGGCCAGGCTGGCCCGGCGCGCGGTCGGCTCCCCCCGCTGGGACAGGCCCGTGGTCAACGGCGTCTACGGCGAGGGCTCCGGACCGCCGATCCGCATGCTGATGATGGGCGACTCCACCGCCGCCGGGTTCGCGGTCGAGCGGGCCGACCAGACCCCCGGCGTCCTGCTGGCCTCGGGGCTGGCGGCGGCGGCCGAGCGCCCCGTACGCCTGCGCTGCACCGCCTCCCCCGGCACCACCTCGGCCAACCTGGCAGCCCAGACCGAGCGCTCCCGCGCCCTGGAGGAGGCCACCCGCTACGACCTCGCGGTCGTCTTCGTCGGCGCCAACGACGTCATCCGCCGCGTGCGCCCCAACGACGCCGTCGGCCAGCTCCGCGAGACCGTCCGCCGACTGGTCGACCACGGCACGCAGGTGGTGGTGGGCACCTGCCCCGACCTGGGCACCGTCCGGCCCATCGGCTGGGCGCCGCGCC
>ANAW01000278.1:16970-41047 GCA_000340945.1 Nocardiopsis synnemataformans DSM 44143
GCCCAGGTCATCGCGGTCACCGAGGCCGGGGGCCGCGCGGTCTCCATGAGCGACGTGCTGGCCGACGATTTTCGGACAGACCCTAGCTCCATGTTTGGGCCTGACCGTTTTCATCCGTCAGCCCTCGGGTACTCGCAGGCCGCCTTCGCCGTCCTGCCCTCGGCCTGCGCCGCCCTGGGGCTGCTGCCCGAGCTGGACGACGCCGAGCGCAGCAGCGGCGTCCTGCCGGTGGACCGCGCGGCCGTGGTCGCCGCCCAGACCCCCGGAACGGAGGTCTCCCGCGTGGACACGCAGGTCAGCGGGGACACACCCGGTACGCGCGGACGCTGGGCCGCACTCGTCCGGGGCCCGTTCCACCTCCGGGGCGCCCGCGAGCACCCGGACGGGGCGGCCCAGGTGGGCACGACCGAGAACGCCGACCGTTCCGGGGAGGGCGGCTGAACGCCGACCCCGGGTGGCGCGCGAGGACCCCGGACGGGTTTACTGGTCGGTAACAACCGAGGCCGGAGCAGGTCGCCCGGCCCTCCGGACCCACAGCTCCACACGCAGCACCTCAACCGTTAGGGACGCAGCCATGCCCGAAGCAGTCATCGTCGCAACCGCCCGCTCCCCCATCGGCCGCGCCTTCAAGGGCTCGCTCAAGGACATCCGGCCGGACGACCTGACCACCCAGATCGTCCGCGCGGCGCTGGCCAAGGTCCCCGAGCTGGACCCCGGGAGCATCGACGACCTGATGCTCGGCTGCGGCCTGCCCGGCGGCGAGCAGGGCTTCAACATGGCCCGCATCGTGGCCGTCCAGCTCGGCCTGGACACCGTCCCGGGCACCACGGTCACCCGCTACTGCTCCTCCTCCCTCCAGACCACCCGGATGGCCTACCACGCCATCAAGGCGGGCGAGGGCGACGTCTTCGTCTCCGCGGGCGTGGAGACCGTCAGCCGGTTCGTCAACGGCAGCAGCGACGACGGCGCCAACGAGAACCCGCTCTTCGCCGACGCCAAGGCCCGCACCGCCAAGCGCGCCGAGGGCGGCGCCGGGGCCTGGACCGACCCGCGCGAGGACGGCGGCCTGCCCGACGCCTACATCGCGATGGGCCAGACCGCCGAGAACGTCGCCCAGGCCACCGGCGTCTCGCGCCAGCGCCAGGACGAGTTCGCGGTGCGCTCGCAGAACCTCGCCGAGAAGTCGCTGGACAACGGCTTCTGGGAGCGCGAGATCACCCCGGTGACCCTGCCCGACGGCACCGTGGTCAGCACCGACGACGGCATCCGCCGAGGCACCACCTACGAGAAGGTCTCCCAGCTCAAGCCGGTGTTCCGCCCCGACGGGACCGTCACCGCGGGCAACGCCTGCCCGCTCAACGACGGCGCCTCGGCCGTGGTGGTCATGAGCGACACCAAGGCCGCCCAGCTGGGCATCACCCCGCTGGCCCGCATCGTCTCCACCGGCGTGACCGGCCTGAGCCCGGAGATCATGGGCCTGGGCCCGGTGGAGGCCTCCCGGCAGGCGCTGGCCCGCGCCAACATGGCCATGGGCGACATCGACCTGGTCGAGATCAACGAGGCCTTCGCCGCGCAGGTGCTGCCCTCCGCCGACCAGCTGGGCATCGACATCGACTCCCAGCTCAACGTCAACGGCGGCGCCATCGCGATCGGCCACCCGTTCGGCAGCACCGGCGCCCGCATCACCGGCACGCTGATCAACGGCCTGCGCTTCCACGACCGGACCTTCGGCCTGGAGACCATGTGCGTCGGCGGCGGCCAGGGCATGGCGGCCGTCTTCGAGCGCCTGAGCTGACACCCCCGCGCGGCCCCGGGCCCGGAACGCACCGCTTGGGTTCTGGTGGTGCTTCCGGGCCCTTCGCCGTGTCCGGCCCCTCCCCGCCGGTCCGCACCGCGACCGGTCCGCGCCGCCCCTGGCGTCCGCGTCCCGGACGCCTTGTCGCACAACCACCAGGCGGCCCTCCTGTCGCCGGAACACGCGCAAAACCCCGGCTGCCACAGAAGGGTTCGTCTGGGAAGCCCCTCAAGACGAACGTTCCCACACCAGCAAGGTAAAAGCTGGTGACCGGGGCTTGTCCAAAACGTGATCCTGATGCAGGGTCGCAGGTAAGTGCCACACGCCAACGCGCTGCCGGAGGTGCCCATGTCGGTAACCCACTCGCCGGAGATCCACGCCAAGCTCATCGAACGCATCCCGGTCGTCACCGGCCGGGGACTCCACGAGTGGTTCGACGCCCTCGACGGAGGACCGGGTCTGGTGCGCTGCCAGGACCGGTCGAACTGGCTCGCCGACGAGTACGAGTTGCCCCAGTGGTACGCGCAGGCCCTCGTGACGGAGTACGACCGCCGCCGCAGGAACCGCTCCATCCCCGCGCCCCGACGCGGGAAGGCCTGAGCACGCCGCGGGCTCGCCGACCACGGCGAAGGGGCCGCCGCCCGGACGGATGTCCGGGCGGCGGCCCCTCGCGTGGGTGTGCGGACGCCGTGGGCGACCGCGGGAGACCTCCGCGCGTCGGGCGCGGACTACTCCGCGAAGATCGTCTTGATGATCCAGAGCAGGCGCAGGATCTCGATGTAGAGCCAGACCAGGGAGACGGTCAGGCCGAAGGCGAACTGCCAGGCGAACTTGTTGGGGATCCCGGCGTTGAGGCCCTCCTCGATGCCGCGGAACTCCAGGGCCAGGGTCAGCGCGGCCAGGACCACGAACACCAGGCCGATGAGCAGGCCCAGCGGGCTGGGCTCGCGCAGGCCGATGCCGCCCGCGATGAAGAAGCTGGCCACGAAGTTGACCAGCATCAGGGCCGCGGCGCCGAGCACCGCGTACGTGACGACCTTGACGAAGCCGTCGGTCACCTTGATGACGCGGAACTTGTACAGGGCGAGCATCACGGCGAACACCACGACGGTGCCCAGCACCGCCTGGGTCACGAGCGTGCCGCCCGCACCGGCGTCACCGGTGGTGACCGCCAGGCTGTTGGCCAGGATCGCGGAGATGCCGCCGACGAGCAGGCCCTCCAGGGCCGCGTAGCTCAGGATGGCGACGGGGTTGGTGATCTGCTTGAAGGAGATCACCAGGCCCAGCACCAGGCCGCCGAGCGCGCCCACCAGGGTGAGCGCCACGGCGATGCCCGGGGCCGAGGCGAAGAGGAAGTAGTTGACGACGGCGAAGGCCGCGACCACACCGAGCGTCATACCGGTGCGCACGACCACGTCGTCGATGGTCATCGGCTGGCTGTCGGCGCTCTGCACCGGGCCGCCGGGGTAGCCCTGCTGGGGGTAGGGCTGGCCGTAGCCCTGCTGCGGGTACGGTTGTCCGTACCCCGACTGGCCATAGCCCTGCTGCTGGCCGTAGCCGTAACCCGGCTGACCGTTGAAGCCCTGCTGGGCGTTCCCGGCAGGACCAGCCTGCTGGAGCGCCCGCTTGAGGACGGGGTTGGAACTCCGCATCCGCATGTCTAGTCAAGACCCTTTCACGCGTGGATTGCTGCCCACAAGGTAACGTACGCGCCTCATCCGGAGTTCCACGGGCAAGGTCACTGTTCAGACACGGTGTCCAGGCCCGACCGCGACCGTTCCAGGGCCTCCGCGCGACGCGCGGGCACCCGCCCCCGCGGACACGCTGAGGGGCCGGTGCCCGAGGACACCGGCCCCTCCCCGAGGCCCCGCCATCCGCGCGGCGGGACCGTACCGGCCGTGCTAACCGCGCGTGACCAGTGACCGGGCGAAGAAGAGCATGTTCGCCGGACGCTCCGCCAGACGGCGCATGTAGTAGCCGTACCACTCGTCGCCGTAGGGCACGTAGACCCGCATCCGGTTGCCCTCGGCGGCCAGCCGGACCTGCTCGGCGTCGCGGATGCCGTAGAGCATCTGGTACTCGAAGTCGTCCTCGCCGCGGCCGTTGGCGGCGGCCAGCGCACCGGCGATGGCGATCATGCGCGGGTCGTGCGAGGCCACCATCGGGTAGCCCTCGCCCTCCATCAGCACGCGTAGCGCGCGCACGTAGGCCTTGTCCACCTCGGCCTTGTCGCGGAAGGCCACCGACTCGGGCTCGTCGTAGGCGCCCTTGCACAGGCGCACGCGCGAACCGGCCCCGCTCAGGTCGCGGCAGTCGGCCTCGGTACGGCGCAGGTAGGCCTGGAGCACCGCGCCCACGAAGGGGAAGTCCTGGCGCAGTTCGCGCAGGATGCCCAGCGTGGAGTCGGTGGTGGTGTGGTCCTCCATGTCCAGGGTCACCGTGGTGCCGACCGCCCTGGCCGCCTCGGCGATCCGGCGGGCGTTGTCCAGGGCGATCTTCTCGCCGTCGCTGTTGAGGAACTGGCCCACGGCCGAGAGCTTGACCGAGACCTCGGCGCGCTCGGCCAGACCCGCCTCGCCCAGCGCGGCCAGCAGGTCCCGGTAGGCGGTCACCGTCGCCTCGGCCTGGGCCGTGTCGGTGGTGTCCTCGCCCAGGAAGTCCAGGGTGACGTGGCGGTCCCGGGTCAGCTCCCCGACCACGGGGAGCGCCTCCTCCTGGGCGGAGCCCGCGACGAACCGCTTGACCATGGCGCGGGTGACGGGAGTGCGCTCGACGATGGTGCGGCAGGCCTGGGACCTGGCGGCGAGCAGCAGGGGTTTGCGAAGCATGGTGACCTCGGGAAAGACGTGCGCGAGCCGGTGGGCTGGCGCGGACGGGGCGCGGCGGGTTCGTTCCGGCCGCACCGGTGAACGCGGGCGGGGTCCGGGCCCCCTCAGGACGGGAGGGGGCCCGAACCCGTCATCAGCCCTGGTGGGGGTAGGAAGAGTCCGTCGGCGCGACGAAGGTCTCCTTGATGGCGCGCGGGCTGGACCAGCGGGACAGGTTCTGCGCCGAACCGGCCTTGTCGTTGGTGCCGGAGGCGCGCCCGCCGCCGAAGGGCTGCTGGCCCACGATGGAGCCGGTCGGGCGGTCGTTGACGTAGAAGTTGCCCGCGGCGAAGCGCAGGGCCTCGCTGGCCCTGGCCACGGCGGCCCGGTCCCGGGCCAGGACGGCGCCGGTCAGGGCGTAGGCCGAGCCCTCGTCGACGACCTTGAGGACCTCGTCGAACTTCTCGTCCTCGTAGACGTGGACGGCGACGACCGGGCCGAAGTACTCGGTGCGGAACACGTCGTGGGACGGGTCGGTGCCCTCGATGATGGTGGGGCGCACGAAGTAGCCGACGGAGTCGTCGGCGGTGCCGCCCGCCAGGACGGTCAGGGTCGGGTCGGACTCGGCGTCCTCCAAGACCTTGGCCAGCTTGTCGAAGGCGCGGCGGTCGATGACGGCGCCGACGAAGTTGGACAGGTCGGTGACGTCGCCCATGGTCAGGGCCTCGGTCTCGGCGACGAGGTCGTCGCGGACCTGCTCCCACACCGAGCGGGCGACGAAGGCGCGCGAGGCGGCCGAGCACTTCTGGCCCTGGTACTCGAAGGCGCCGCGCACGATGGCGGTGCGCAGGACCTCGGGGTCGGCCGAGGAGTGGGCGACGATGAAGTCCTTGCCGCCGGTCTCGCCGACGATGCGCGGGTAGGAGCGGTAGTTGGCGATGTTCTCGCCCACGCTCTTCCACAGGTGCTGGAAGGTCCTGGTCGAACCGGTGAAGTGCACACCGGCCAGCTCCGGGTCGTTGAGGGCGACGTCGGAGACGGCGAGGCCGTCACCGGTGACCATGTTGATGACGCCGGGGGGCATGCCCGCCTCCTCCAGCAGGCGCATGGTCAGCTCGGCGGCGAACTGCTGGGTCGGGGACGGCTTCCACACGACCACGTTGCCCATCAGGGCCGGGGCGGTGGGCAGGTTGCCCGCGATGGCGGTGAAGTTGAAGGGGGTGATCGCGTAGACGAACCCCTCCAGGGGGCGCTGCTCCATGCGGTTCCACACGCCCTTGACGCTCAGCGGTTGCTGGGCGATCAGGTCGCGGGCGTAGGAGACGTTGAAGCGCCAGAAGTCGATCAGCTCGCAGGCCGAGTCGATCTCCGCCTGCTGCACGGTCTTGGACTGGCCGAGCATGGTGGCGGCGTTGATGGTGGCGCGCCAGGGGCCGGAGAGCAGCTCCGCGGCGCGCAGGAGGATGGCGGCGCGGTCGTCGAAGGACATCGCGCGCCAGGCGGGGGCGGCGGCCTTGGCGGCGGCCACGGCGTCGCGGGCGTCCTCGCGGGTGGCGTTGCGCATGGTGCCCAGGACCGCGGCGTGGCGGTGCGGCTGCACGACGTCGATGGGCTCGCCGCCGCCCATGCGGCTCTCGCCGCCGATGCGCATCGGCAGGGGGGGGGCCCGGCTGCCGAGCTCCTCCAGCTTGGCCACGAGCTCCTCGCGCTCGGCGCTGCCGGGCGCGTAGGACAGAACGGGCTCGTTCTGCGGCAGAGGGACGTTGGTCACGGCGTCCATGGGCACCTTCCCGGTGAAGAATGTCCCTGAAACAAGCAGGGTTGGCTGACTCAACGCTCCCAGAACCAGGGCGTGCGAACCTTGTGGACCAGGCCACTCTTTGCCCGCCTTATTTGTTCTCCAGGACAAAATGGGACACATATGAGTAATGACCGCCCAGCATCCGACCCGCTCCCCGCCTCCGGTGGCGGGGCGTCCCGACCGAACCCGCGGCCGGAGGTTCCGCCTGTTCAGGGCGGTTCGTCCGATGACAGGACCACAGGTCTGCCCCTGCGCGGACTGCTGCTGGCCCTGGGCGACCCCGTCGTGGACGTGGCCGCCGCCCCGGACGGGCTCGATGTCCAGGTGGACAACGTGGTCATCCTCGACCCGGAGGACCGCACGGAGGTGCGCGAGGGGGACCTGGTGCTGCTGATCGGGGCGCGGGGCGCCTCCGCGCGGCGCCTGGTCAGGACACTGGCCGAGCGCGGCGCCACGGCCGTCGCGGTCAAGACCAGCGCGCACCCGGCGCCGGAGGAGGTGCTGCCGCCGCCCGCGGGGGCGCGGCCCGGCCGTCCCCGGCCCGGAGGCGGCGACGAGGCGCGGGCGCTGCGCACCGAGGCGCAGGATGCGGGGATCGCCCTGCTCGCGGTGCGCCCCGAGGTGCGCTGGGACCAGTTGCAGTCGGTGTGCCGGTCCATCCTGGACGACGCCCGCCTGACCGCCTCGGAGGACCTGAGCGAGTCCGGCGGCGACCTGTTCTCCATGGCGCAGACCATCGCCCGGCTCACCGGCGGGCTGGTGAGCATCGAGGACGCGGCGAGCCGGGTGCTGGCCTACTCCAGCGGCGCCGAGGTGGACGAGCTGCGGCGGCTGTCGGTGCTGGGGCGGCGCGGCCCGGAGTCCTACCTTGCGCTGCTGCGCGAGTGGGGGGTGTTCGCCAAGCTGCGCGCGGGCGAGGAGGTGGTGCGGGTGGACGAGCACCCCGACCTGGGCATCAGGCGCCGGTTGGCCGTGGGCATCCACGCGGGGCGCCAGCCGCTGGGCGCGATCTGGGTGCAGGAGGGGGACCGGCCGCTGTCCGGGCACGCGGAGGAGGCCCTGCTGGGCGCGGCGCGCACCACCGCGCTACAGATGATCCGCCAGCGGACGCAGGCCAGCGCGGGGCTGCGGCTGCGCGAGGACCTGCTGTCGAGCCTGCTGGAGGGGAGGATCGACGCCAGCGCGCTGGCCGACACCGTGGAGGTGCACGCCGACCGGGGCGCGCTGGTGGTGGCGTTCGCACTGGTCGGGGGATCGGAGGGCGCGACGGAGGAGCGTCCCGACCGGCCCGAGCGCGAGCTGCGCCGCCGCCAGCTGATCGACCTGGTGTCGGTGCACACCGCGGCCTACCGGCGCAGCGCCCTGGTGACCGCGCTGGGCGGGCGGGTCTACGTGCTGCTGCCGGACCTGGCGCGCGTGCGGGAGGGGCGGCGCGGGGTGGAGCAGTCGGTGCTGGCGCTGACGCGCAAGACGGTGGCGGCGGCGCGCGCGGCGCTGGGGCTGGAGGTGCACGCGGCGGTGGGGTCGCTGGTGGAGCGGCTGGGGGACGTGCCGGACTCGCGCGCGGAGGCGGACCGGGTCCTGGACGCGATGGGCCGCTCCCCGGACCGGAGCCCGGGCTGGGACGTGGCGACCATCTCCGACGTGCGCTCGCGGGTGCTGATCAGCGAGACGCTGGCGCGCCTGCGGGAGGACCCGTCGCTGCGGGACCCGCGGGTGAGCCGGCTGATCGAGCACGACCGCGCGGGCGGCGCCGACCTGGTGCACTCCCTGCTGGCCTACCTGGAGGCGTTCGGGGACGCGCGGGCGGCGGCGGAGCGGCTGCACATCCACCCGAACACGCTGCGGTACCGGGTGCGCAGGGCGGCGTCGGTGAGCGGGATCGACCTGGGGGACCCGGGCGAGCGCCTGTTCACGCAGTTGCAGCTGTTGATGGAGCAGCAGGGTCCGGCGTCCTGAGGCCCCGCCCGCCGGTGCCCGCGGGGCGGCGGGGACTTGGGGCAGCGAGCCCCCGGGCGGCGGAGACCCGGAGCAGCGGGACGCGCGGAGCGCAGGAGGCGGCGTTCACCTCGGAAAACACACGACGCCCGCTCGGTGAGCAGGCGTCGTCGGGACTGGTGCCGTGGGTACCCCCGGTCGGACTCGAACCGACACTTGTGACCCTTTTAGGGGGCCTGCCTCTTCCATTGGGCTACGAGGGCGTGGCCCATCATACCGGGCGGGCTGATTGCCCACTTTGACTTGGCTTGGCCGCATTGGGACAGGAAACGACCGGCTCCCTTCCGGGGAAGCCGGTCGTCCCGTGCGCCTGTCGCGGAGGTCGCGCCCGCGACCCGTCCGCTCAGCTGACCCTGCGGAGGCGGCCGTCCTCGATCTGCGGGTGGCTGGCCTCCTCGAAGGCCTGCCGGGGCTCGGCCATCTCCGGGAGCGCGGCGTAGTCGCGGCGCAGGAAGAGGGCGAGCGTCCAGTCCGAGAGCACGCGCATCTTGCGGTTGAAGGTCGGGACCGCGAACAGGTGGTAGGACCGGTGCGCGTACCAGGCCAGGCGGCCGTTGAGCTTGATCTTGCCGAACAGCTGGGCGGCGCCCTTGTGGACGCCGAGCCCGGCGACCGCGCCCAGGTTCTTGTGGCGGTAGGCCTTGGGCTCGGTGCCGCGCAGGGCGGCGATCACGTTGTCGGCCAGGACCGGGGCCTGGCGGACCGCGTTCTGGGCGTTGGGCGGGTAGTAGCCGCCGTTGCCGTCGGGCACCTGCGCGTTGTCGCCGCCCGCGAAGGCGTTCTCCACGCCGTTGACGGCCAGGTACTCGCTGGTGTCCAGGTGGCCCTTGGGGCCGAGGGGCAGGTCGCTGGCGGCCACGACCGGGCTGGGCTTGACGCCCGCGGTCCACACGAGCGTGCCCGAGTCGAACTCGGTGCCGTCGCTCAGCTTGATGTGCTGGTCGACCGCCGACTCCAGGAAGGTCTTGAGCCGGACGTCGATGCCGCGGCGGCGCAGCTGGTTGAGCGCCTTGCCGCCGACCTCGGGGCCGACCTCGGGAAGGATCTTGTCAGCCGCCTCGATGAGGTAGAACTGCACGTCCTCCAGGCCGATCGAGGGGTGGTGGCGCACGGCGTCGCGGACCATGTCCTCCAGCTCGGCGATGGCCTCGGCCCCGGCGAAGCCGCCGCCGACGAAGACGAAGTTCAGCGCCTTGCGCCGGATGGCCTCGTCGTCGGTGGAGTCGGCGATGGAGAGCTGGTCCAGGACGTGGTTGCGCAGGAAGGCGGCCTCCTCGACCGTCTTGATCCCGATGCCCCACTCGGCCAGGCCGGGGATGGGCAGGGTGCGCGAGACCGCTCCGGCGGCCATGACGAGGTAGTCGTAGGCGAGGGTCTCGGCCTCGCCGACGTTGGGCTCGTAGCGGACCGTGCGGTCGGCGTGGTCGATGCGCACGACCCTGCCGCCCAGGACGCGGACCCGCTTGAAGACCTTGCGCAGCGGGACGACCACGTGTCGGGGCGAGATGCTGCCGGACGCGGTCTCGGGCAGGAAGGGCTGGTAGGTCATGTACGAGTTCGGGTCGATGACGGTGATCCGCGCCTCGCCCGCCCCGAGCTTCTTCTCCAGCCGCCTCGCGGTGTACATCCCGAGGTAACCGCCGCCGACGATGAGGATGTGCGGGATCTCCGCGTCGTCCCCTCCGCCGTGTACCAGCCGGTAGTTCCTGCTCTCGGTCATCGCATTTCCGCCCTAACGGTTCTTCTGTGTGGTGCCCCTTCCCAGGGGCCGCGAGGTTGTCACGGTCTTCGGTCGCCCGCGCCGCGGTCGCGGTGGGGTGCCGCCCGGGTCGGAGCGGAGTGCTTCGTCCCTTCGCTTGTGCATTCTTTCACAAGCACCCGCCGACAGAGAAGGTTCACACCGGCTCACCTTCCCACCACTTCCCGCTCCACACTACTGGCGTTTCCGCAGGTCAGAGCGGTTGTGAAAGCATTCACAAGGCCTCTGGGGGGTGACACGTCTCACCCGGGGCGCCCTTGCGCGCGCTCCGGGAGGCGCCCCGCGGGGCGCCTCCCGGAGGCGGTGTCAGACGACGAGGCTCCAGGCCACGCCGTCGAGGATGTCGTGCTCGCTGGCCGTGAAGGAGTCGGCCCCCGTGCGGGCCAGCACCCGGGACAGCACCAGCGCTCCCGCGCCGATGACGTCCACCCGGCCCGGGTGCATGACGCCGATCAGCGACCGCTCCTGCGAGGTGGCCTTGAGCAGCTCCCCGGTGATGCGGTCCAGGTCGGCGACGCCCACGCGGGCGTGGTGGATGCGCTCGGGGTCGTACTCGGGCAGGTCCAGGGCGATACCGGCGACCGTGGTCGCGGTGCCCGCGACGCACACGACCGAGGCGGCCTCGCGCAGCGGGACCACCCGCTCGACCTCGTCCAGCGCGGCCTCGATGTCGGCGGTCGCCGCCGCGACCTCCTCCGCCGTGGGAGGGTCGCCGCGCAGGTGGCGCTCGGTCATGCGCACGCAGCCGATGTCCACCGACAGCGACGCGCGGACCAGCTCGCCGCCGTCGCCGGACAGGGCGCCGCCCAGGACGAACTCGGTGGAGCCGCCGCCGATGTCCACGACCAGGAACGGCGGGGCCAGGTCCTCGCCCGGACCCTCGGCCTCCAGCTCGGCGGTGGCGCCCACGAAGGACAGCTCGGCCTCGTCCAGGCCCGTGACCACCTCGGGCTCCACGCCGAGGATGTCGCGCACGCCGTCGACGAAGACCTGGCGGTTGCTCGCGTCGCGGGTGGCGCTGGTGGCGACCATGCGCACCGCGTCCGGGCCCAGGGCGATGCCGTGCGCCTCGATGGCCTCGGCGTACCCGCGCAGCGCCTCGAAGGTGCGCTCCAGCGCCTGGGGCGCGAACGCCCCGGTCTCGTCCACGCCCTCGCCCAGGCGCACGATCTCCATGCGCCGGTCGACGTCGACCACCTGCACCTCGTCGTCGCCCACGTGGACGACGTCGGCGATCAGCAGTCGGACGGAGTTGGTTCCGCAGTCGATGGCCGCGACACCGCTCATGACCCGCTCCCTTCGTCGCCCTCGGGGGCGTCCTCGTCGACACACACGCACGGGCCCCTGTCCCACCAGTGCGGCAGTTCCTCCAGCGCCTCGGCGCCGAAGGGGTTGGTCCCCGGCTCGGCCAGCTCGTGGGCGACCAGCGCGTGCAGGCACTTGACCCGGGTGGGCATGCCACCGGTGCTCTGCATGCCCTCGGGCAGCGGCTCGACGCCGTCCAGCCTCGCCTGCTCGGCGCGCTCGGCCAGGTAGGATTCGTGCGCCCGGGTGTAGGCGGCCCGGAGTTCGGGGTCCTCGCCCAGGCGTTCCTGCATGCGGCGCATGCGGCCCTCGTTCTCCATCCGGCCGATGGCCGAGGCGGCGCGCGGGCACGTCAGGTAGTACAGGGTCGGAAAGGGCTCGCCGCTCTCCAGACGGGGCGCGGTGCGCACCACGTCGGGCAGGCCGCAGGGGCAGCGGTGCGCGATCGCGCGTACGCCGCGCGGCGGGCGGCCCAGTTGGAGTTCGACGGCGGCGGTGTCGCGCTCGGCGACCGGGGCGGGGTGCCCGGCGGCGCGCCCGGGCGCGGGCTGATCTGCGGAAGTCATGGCGCACCCAGCATAGGGCCGCACGCGCACCGGCGGACGCGGGCGGTCCGTCGGCGGTCCGCGCGCGGGTCCTCGCCGCGCGCCCGTGGGCGCGTGTCGTCACCGCACACCACCGCACCGGCTTCCCGCGCGCCGGTGCCGCCGAAGGGAGACGTCGACGTGAGTACCCCGTCCGGCCCCGGCCCCCTCCGTGCGCGGGGCGTGGCCGCCATGGCCGGGGTCGCCGCCTGCGGCGGGGCCGCGGGGGCGGTGGCCCGCCACCTGGTGGCGCAGGCCTGGCCGACCCCCGACGGCGGGTTGCCGCTGGCCACCCTGGCCGTCAACCTCGCGGGTTCGGTGCTCATCGGCGTCCTGGTCGCGGCCGTCGCCGGGCCCCGGCCCGCGCCGCCCTGGGTCAGGCAGCTGCTCGGCACCGGGTTCCTGGGCGGGTTCACCACCTACTCGGCCCACGTCCTGGACACGGGGACGCTGGCGGCGTCCGGGCGGGTCGCCGAGGCCGCGGCCTACACGGCGCTCACGCTGTTCGGGGCGGTGGCCGGGACCGCCCTGGGCGCGTGGGCCACGGGGCGCGCGGTCCGCGCCCCGGCACGCGGGAGGCGGTCGTGAACTGGGAGGTGTGGCTCGTCGGCCTGGGCGGCGGCGCGGGCGCGGCCCTGCGCTACCTGGTGGACCGGGCCGTCTCCCGCGCGGTCGGCGCGGGGCTGCCCTGGGGCACGTTCACCGTGAACGTCGCGGGCACCCTGCTGCTGGGCCTGCTGGTCGGCGCCGCGGGGGCGGCGGCCGTCTCCCCACGGCTGTGGGCCCTGCTCTCCGTCGGGTTCTGCGGCGCGCTGACTACGTACTCGACGTTCTCCCACGAGGTCCTCTCCCTCGTCCGGGAGGGGCGCGCTCTGGCCGCCGGCGGCTACGCGGCCCTGACCGGGGGCTGCGCGCTGGTCGCGCTGGCGGCCGGGGCGTGGGCCGCGGGCGCCCTGCTCTGAGGGCGCGCAGGACTTCAGAGCCCCTCGTCGGACGGCGGGTCGTCGGCCTCCTCCACCGAGCGCCACAGGGCGGTGAACCAGGGCTCGCTGGGACCGGTGTCGGCCTCGTCCTCGTCCTCGGAGTCGGGCGGGATGACGATGTAGGCGGTCTCGCCGGGGTACTGGTAGTGCAGCCGGACGCGGGCCTCGCGCTCCACGTAGGAGTCCTGGGACATCTCCTCCTCGCGCTGGCGCAGGTCCCGCACGCTCTGCTCCATGCGCGCGCGCTCCTCCCGGAGCTCGGCGAGCTGGGCGCGCTGGGCGATGTACTCGCGCAGCGGGTAGGCCAGGCTGAGCGCGATCACGCACATCACGAGCGCGAGGATGGCCGCGCGGCTGGTGAGCATGGGCCGCACCCGGGGGGTGCGGCCCGTGCCCGTGCCGGAGGGTCCCGTCTTCCGGGCAGTGCGGCGCTCGGGCCTGTCGGCTTTGGCCGCCTTCTTGGCCTTTGGACGCTGCTGCTCGGATTCGCGGGACACTGGGGCAGACTAGCCGCGCGCGGCGAAGCGCGGGAAGGCCGACACGCCCGCGTACACGGCGGCGTCGTCGAGTTCCTCCTCGATGCGCAGCAGCTGGTTGTACTTGGCGACCCGCTCGCTGCGCGCCGGGGCGCCGGTCTTGATCTGCCCGGCGTTGGTGGCCACCGCGATGTCAGCGATGGTCGTGTCCTCGGTCTCGCCGGAACGGTGGCTGATCATGGCCGTGTAACCGCTGCGCTGGGCGAGGGAGACCGCGTCCAGCGTCTCGGTGAGGGTACCGATCTGGTTGACCTTCACCAGCAGCGAGTTGGCGGTGTCGGCCAGGATGCCGCGCTGGAGCCGCTCGGGGTTGGTGACGAACAGGTCGTCGCCCACGAGCTGCACCTTGTCGCCCAGCTGGGCGGTGAGCTTCTTCCACCCCTCCCAGTCCTCCTCGTCGAGGGGGTCCTCGATCGAGACGAGCGGGTAGGACTCCACCAGCTCGGCGTAGTAGGCGGCCATCTCCTCCGAGGAGCGGGCCTTGCCCTCGAAGGTGTACACGCCCTCGCTGAAGAACTCGCTGGCGGCCACGTCCAGGGCGAGCGCGATGTCGGTGCCCGGGGTGTAGCCCGCCTTCTCGATGGCCTCCACGATCAGGTCGAGGGCGGCGCGGTTGCTGTCCAGGTTGGGGGCGAAGCCGCCCTCGTCGCCCACTCCGGTGGCCAGGCCGTGGGCCTTGAGGACCGACTTGAGGGAGTGGTAGACCTCGGTGCCCCAGCGGACGGCCTCGGAGAAGGTCGGGGCGCCGATCGGCGCGACCATGAACTCCTGGATGTCGACGTTGCTGTCGGCGTGCGCGCCGCCGTTGAGGATGTTCATCATCGGCACCGGCAGCACGTGCGCGTTGGGGCCGCCGATGTAGCGGAACAGGGGCAGCCCGGCCTCGGCCGCGGCGGCCCTGGCCACGGCCAGGGAGGCGCCCAGGATGGCGTTGGCGCCGATCCGGGACTTGTCCGGGGTGCCGTCCAGGTCGATGAGCGCGCGGTCGATGATGCGCTGCTCGTCGGGGGCGTGGCCGAGCAGCTCGTCGGCGATCTCGTCGTTGACGGCCGTAACGGCCTTGGTCACACCCTTGCCGCCGTAGCGGTCACCGCCGTCGCGCAGCTCGACCGCCTCGAACTGGCCGGTGGAGGCGCCGCTGGGGACGCCCGCGCGCGCGATGGTTCCGTCGTCGAGCAGAACCTCGACCTCGACTGTCGGGTTGCCCCGGGAGTCAAGGATCTCCCGCGCCTGTACTGCCTCGATGGACGCCACGGTCTCTCTCCGTCTCTTGGGGTTTCTCGGACCACTGGTTCAGGACCCGACACGAGACTAGCGACCCCGCACCGGGGAGGGAGCGCGCACCCGTCGGAATTGGTCTAGTCCATACCGGCCATGCCCGCCTCCAGGGCGGCCATGGCGATGTCGATGGCGCGTTCGCGGTGGTCGGCGGCCTCCTCGGGGGAGAACATGACCGAGAGGTCCTGGATGCCGCCGAGGGCGATCACGGCGCCCATCCGGGCGGGCACGCCGCCCTCGGGCCCCACGAGCAGGGTGTCCAGGCGGCGGCGCCAGGAGATGACGGAGTCGACCAGCCCGATGTCGGCCAGTGCGCCCAGGTCGTTGAGGACGGCGAGCAGCAGGGCGCTGTGGCGCACGCAGACGTCGAAGTAGTCGCCCAGCAGCGCGCGCGGGTCGTCGGCCCCTCCGTGGTCCCCGTACCTGGCGAAGAGCGCCTCCATGTCCTCGCCCAGGGGCCTGACCAGCGATGTGAGCAGGTCGTTCTTGGAGGGGAAGTGGTAGTACAGCGCGGCCTTGGTGATGTTCAGGCGCTCGGCGATCTCGCGCAGGCTGGTCTTCTCGAACCCCTTCCGGGCGAACAGCTCCAGGGCCACCGCCTGGATCTCCGCCTTGGTGTCGCTCCGCGCCCTGGGCACCCGTGTCACTTCCGTTCCCTCGCCACCTGGTCGGACGAGTCTAACGGCGACCTTCCGGCCGGTAGTTTACTTGTCGATCGGTAAGTTACTTGACGCACGGTAAGTAGCGTTCTAGCGTGGGGCCAACGGCACCCGAAGGAGCGAGAACGCCATGACCGCCGTACGCAACGTCCTGATCTCCGGCGCGAGCATCGCCGGGCCGACCCTCGCCCACTGGCTCCACCACCACGGCATCGAGGCCACCGTCGTCGAACGCGCCCCCGCGCCCCGCACGGGCGGCTACGCCATCGACGTACGCGGCACGGCCCTCGACGTCGCCGAGCGCATGGGGGTGCTCGACGGCATCCGGGCCTCGGCCACCGAGATGTCCAAGGCCACGACCGTGGACGCCCGCGGCAGGCGCAGGGGCGGCTTCGAGGCGAGCGCGATCACCGCCGACGGCCGCTCCGCGGAACTGCTGCGCGGAGACCTGGTCCGCCTGCTCCACGCGCCGACCACCGCGTACACCGAATACCTGTACGGGGACTCCGTCACCGCGTTCGAGCAGGAGGGGGACGGGGTCCGCGTGACCTTCGAGCGGGCCGGACCGCGCGTGTTCGACCTCGTCGTGGGGGCGGACGGCCTGCACTCCACGACCCGGCGGCTCGCGTTCGGCCCGGAGGCCCCCCTGCGCCGCTTCCTGGACGGCTACATCAGCATCTTCACCGTGCCCAACCACCCGGGGCTGGACCGGGAGGCCGTGCTGTTCAACACCCCGGGGCGGCTCGTGGCCATGTACCACACGCCCCGCGCGGAGGGGGCCAAGGCCATGCTGGCGCTGTCCGCGCGCGAGGAGAACGGCGTCGACCGCAGGCCTCCCGAGGAGCAGCGGGAGTTCCTGCGCCGCGCCTTCGCCGGGCACGGGTGGGAGGCCGACCGCGTCCTGGACGCGATGGGGCGGGCCCCGGACTTCTACTTCGACTCGGTGGCCCAGATCCGCATGGACCGCTGGTCGGCCGGGCGCGTGACCCTGCTCGGGGACGCCGGGTACTGCCCCTCCCCCATGTCGGGGCAGGGCAGCAGCCTGGCCATGGTGGGCGCCTACGTCCTGGCCCGGGAGCTCGCCCGCCACGACGGCCACGGCGCGGCGCTGGCCGCCTACGAGGCCCGGATGAGGCCGTTCGTGGCGGCCAACCAGGACATCGCCGACCGGGGCCGGGCGTTCCTGCTCCCGCGCACCCGAGCCGCGCTGCTGGCGCGCGACCTCCTGCTGCGCCTGGCCCCGCTGCTGTCCTCCCTCGGAAGCTTCGACAGCCGGCTGTCACGGGCGGCGGAGGCCCTGGAGCTGGACGCCCCCGCACCCGCCGGGTCCTGACGCGGACCGGCGTCCAGCGGATCCGCCCTCCCCCTTTGCCGTGATCTTGTACTTATAGCGAGGTTCGACCGCCGACATGAGCTATAAGTACAAGATCATCGCAGGCCAGGCCCCACGCATCACATCCGCGACACTTCCGGTCGGCCCGTCAGGCCTCGCCCGCCTTGTCCCAGTAGGTCCGCCACTCCTGCCCGGACAGCTCGCGGGGCTCCCTGCCGTCCGCGCGGGCGGCGTCCTCGGCGGCGCGCACACGGGCGTCGAACCGGCGGGCCGCCGCCCTCAGGTCGGCCTCGGCGTCGCGGCCCCGGTCGCGCTCGGCAGCCACCGCCGCGAACAGCTCCCCGCCCTCGGCCCCGTCGTCGCCGACCAGGTCGGCGGGGAAGCCGTTGCGCACCGCCCTCCTCTGCAACTCGTCCGCCAGCAGCACCGCGGGCTGGGCGAACGGCACCCCGTCCAGGACCGAGTTGCGCCCGTCGCCGCCCGCCGCCCGGGCCTTCTCCGCCCGCTCGGCGGCCTTGATGGCCTCCCAGTTGGACCCCACCTCGTCGGCGCCCGACACCTCGACCCCGCCGAACACGTGCGGGTGGCGGCGGGTCATCTTGTCGATGATGGCGTCGGCGACGTCGTCCACCGTGAACCGCGCCGGGTCCCCCTCGGGCCGCTCGGCGGCGATCGCCGCGTGGAAGACCACCTGGAGCAGCACGTCGCCCAGCTCCTCGCGCAGCAGCGCGAAGTCGCCCTCCTCGATGGTCTCCAGGGTCTCGTAGGCCTCCTGGATGAGGTACTTGGCCAGCGACCCGTGGGTCTGGTCGCGGTCCCACGGGCACTCCCGGCGCAGGGTGTCCATCACCTCGACCAGGCGCAGCACCCGGTGCCCGGCCGGCGGGGCGCCCTCCCTCCCGCTCCGTCCGTCCCGCACGTCCTGGGGGTCTCGGGGGTCTCGGGGGTCGTTCAACTCTCGTCCTCCACTGTTCGCGCCGCCGTTCAGCCGTCGTGCTCGGGAAGCCAGCCGCCCGCGCGCAGGGCCGACATCACCCGGGCCACGGACTCGGCCGGATCGACGTCCTCGGTGTCCACCACCAGGTCGGCGTCGTCCGGTTCCTCGTAGGGGTCGGAGATCCCGGTGAACTCGGGGATCTCCCCCGCCCGCGCCTTGGCGTACAGGCCCTTGCGGTCGCGGGCCTCGCACACCTCCAGCGGGGTCGCCACGTGCACCAGGAAGAAGTCGCCGAACTCCTCCACCATCGCGCGCACCTCCGCCCGGCCCTTGGCGTAGGGGGCGATCGGCGCGCACACCGTGACCCCGCCGTGCCGGGTGATCTCCGAGGCCACGTAGCCGATCCGGCGGATGTTGAGCTCCCGGTGCTCGCGGGAGAAGGTCAGCCCGCTGGAGAGCATGCGCCGCACCACGTCGCCGTCCAGCAGGGTCACCGGACGCCCCGACCTGCGGATGCCGTCGCACACCCCCCGGGCGATCGTGGACTTGCCCGAGCCCGACAGGCCGGTGAACAGCACGGTCAGGCCCCTCGACGTGCGGGCCGGGCGCAGCCGCGCCAGCTCCGCGCCCACCCGGGCCGGGGTGAACCAGGAGGGCAGCTCGCGCCCGTGCGCCAGCTCGGCCTCCACCTGCTCGTCGGTCAGCTCGGCCCGAGCGGACGCCGGGTCGGTCCGGGTCATGGGCAGCCACAGCCCGTCGGAGGAGTGGTAGCGCCACGGTTCGGGGTCCAGCACGGTCAGGGGCGGGCGCAGGGCCATCACCCGCTCGACGTCGGGGCCGTCCCCGCCGGTCACCGCCAGCATGTGGGTGGCGCCGTAGGACGCGGCCACGTGCGCGGCCAGACCCACCTCGCGCGCCCCCCACGGCCCGCCGAACAGGCCCCGGGCGCGGTCGGCGCTCCGGGGCAGCGTGCACACCACGAAGGAGGTGCGCGCGGGCAGCAGGGGCCTGGCCGCCAGCACCGCCGTGGCCATGCCCTCGTCCTCCAGGCCGGTGTCGACGATCACCAGCACGTCGGCGCGACCGCCCTCCCCGTGGACCAGGCCCAGCGCGTCGGCCTCGGCACGGACCTGGTGCAGGGCGCGGTGGTGCAGCGGCCGGTCGGTGAACACGGCCAGCAGGGGGCGCTCGGAGGGCTCCAGCTCACGCTGGGCCCGCACCTCCGCGGGCGAGGGCCGCAGCTCGCGCAGCACGCCGTAGGTGGGCGGGCGCAGCAGGGTCACGGAACCGGCCAGGAGGTGGCGGCCCCCGGCGTCCCGCCAGTGCTCGGTGACGTCGAGCCCGGCCAGCGGCGCCCCCTCCGGGTCGGAGAGGGTCAGGTGGTCGGCTCCGGACAGCTCCTCGGGCACCTCCAGCGTGACCGGAACCGGCCAGGAACGCCCGTCGGGCAGTCGGCCGTCCCGCTCCACCGACCCCGCCTCGTCCCGCGTCATGAAACCGGGCAGCGGGTAGGCGCCGTTGAGGATCAGCTCCAGGTGGGCGAGCCCGTCCGGACCTGGGGCGAAGACGGGGGCGTCCGGGCTCCCTGCACCGCCCTGCGGCGCACTCCCACGCCTGTTGGCACTCACCACGCGCTTCCTCTCCTCGGGCGGTCCGGCAAACGCACCCAGCGTATGCCGCGGGCGCGGGGCGACCCGCCCTCGCACCGTGTCGGACGGAATAGAAGCAGTTCGGAGACGGTTCTACCCGGTGCGCCACCGCCCGCGCCACCAGGCCGGGGACGCGGGTGGCACGGGGCAGCCCCGTGCCGCCGGTTGTCCACACCCCGCCCGCGCCGGACCGCCGGACTCGATAGTCTGAGAGGCGCCGGGCGTCCACTTCCGCAGCCGCCTTCTTCCCGTGCAGGCCGCGACCACCACCGCCTGATCCGGACCACTTCCACTTTCTGGTGCTATGAGCCTCATTGGACTTCTCGCCGACGTCTCCAGGGACCCGGCACTGCACAGCGCGATCGAGGCCGCCCGAGGCGGCCGCGATCCCCATCTCGACCTCGTCGCCCCGGCGGCGCTGCGCCCCTTCATGGTGGGGGCGCTGGCAGCCGACGCCCCCGTGGGCGCGCAGCGGCCCGTGCTCGCCGTCACCGCCACCGAGCGCGAGGCCTCCGACCTGGCCGACGCCCTGGGCTGCCTGCTGCCCGAGGACTCGGTGGCCCTCTTCCCCGCGTGGGAGACCCTGCCGCACGAGCGGCTCTCCCCGCGCTCGGACACCGTCGGCCAGCGCCTGGCCGTCCTGCGCCGCCTGGCCCACCCCGACCCCTCCGACCCGCTGACCACCCCGCTGCGCGTGGTCGTGGCCCCCGTGCGCAGCGTCCTGCAGCCGCTGGTGTCCGGGCTGGGCGACCTGGAGCCGGTGCGCATCCGCCCCGGCGACGAGGCGCCCCTGGAGGAGGTCGTCCAGGCCCTGGCCAACACCGGCTACGCCCGTGTGGACCTGGTCGAGAAGCGCGGCGACATGGCGGTGCGCGGCGGCATCCTGGACGTGTTCCCGCCCACCGAGGAGCACCCGCTGCGGCTGGAGTTCTGGGGCGACACCGTCGAGGACATCCGCTACTTCCAGGTCGCCGACCAGCGCTCCATCGAGTCCCCCGAGGGCGGTGAGGGCCCGCGCACCAGCGCCTCCTCCGGGCTGTTCGCGCCGCCGTGCCGCGAACTGCTGCTCACCGACACCGTGCGCGGGCGCGCGCGGGCGCTGGCCGAGGAGCACCCCTCCCTGGCCGAGATCCTGCACAAGATCGCCGACGGCGTCGCCGTGGAGGGCATGGAGGCCTTCGCGCCGGTGCTCGCCGAGCGCATGGAGCCGTTCCTGGCCCACCTGCCCGAGGGCGCGATGGTGGTGGGCTGCGACCCCGAGCGCATCCGCACCCGCGCGGTGGAGCTGGAGGCCACCAGCGCCGAGTTCCTGGACGCGTCGTGGATCAACGCCGCCTCCGGCGGCGAGGCGCCCATCGACCTGGGCGGATCCGCCTACATGTCCATCTCCGAGCTGCGCTCCACCGCCACCGGGCTGGGCCTGCCCTGGTGGGGGCTGACCCCGTTCGCCGCGGACGAGAAGGGCGGCGCGGCCGAGGAGGACGACGCCGTCGTCGTCGGCGCGGTGCCCTCCGAGTCCTACCGGGGCGACACCGAGCGCGCGCTGGCCGACATCAAGGGGTGGCTGCACGACAACTGGAGCGTCGTGCTGGTCACCCAGGGGCACGGCCCCGCCGAGCGCCTGGTGGCGATGCTGCGCGACGCCGGGCTGGGCGCCTCCCTGGCCGCGGACCTGACCGAGCAGCCCAGACAGGCGGTCGCCACCGTCACCACCGGCCTGGTCGACCACGGCTTCCTGCTGCGGTCGGTGCACACGGTGGTGCTCACCGAGACCGACCTGGCCGGGCAGAGGTCCTCCACCCGGGACATGCGGCGCATGCCCAGCAGGCGGCGCGGCACCGTCGACCCGCTCCAGCTCAAGCCCGGCGACTACGTCGTGCACGAGCAGCACGGTGTGGGCCGCTACCTGGAGATGGTCAGCCGCCAGGTGCAGGGCGCCACCCGCGAGTACCTGCTCATCGAGTACGCGCCCTCCAAGCGCGGCCAGCCGGGCGACCGCCTGTTCGTGCCCACCGAGCAGCTGGGCGAGGTCACCCGGTACGTGGGTGGTGAGGCGCCCACGCTGTCCAAGATGGGCGGCGCCGAGTGGAGCAAGGCCAAGAGCCGGGCCCGCAAGGTGGTCCGGGAGATCGCCGGCGACCTCATCCGGCTGTACTCGGCGCGCCAGGCCTCCCCCGGGCACGCCTTCGGCGCCGACACCCCGTGGCAGCGCGAACTGGAGGACGCGTTCCCCTACGTGGAGACGCCCGACCAGCTCGCCGCCATCGACGAGGTCAAGAAGGACATGTCCAGGTCGGTCCCGATGGACCGGCTGATCTGCGGCGACGTCGGCTACGGCAAGACCGAGGTGGCGGTGCGCGCCGCCTTCAAGGCCGTGCAGGACGGCAAGCAGGTCGCCCTGCTGGTGCCCACCACGCTTCTGGTGCAGCAGCACATGTCCACGTTCACCGAGCGGTACGCTTCCTTCCCGGTCACCGTCAAACCGATGTCGCGGTTCCAGACCGACGGCGAGGTGGAGGTCACCCGCGAGGGGCTGCGCTCCGGCGAGGTGGACGTGGTCATCGGCACGCACCGGCTGCTGTCCTCGGAGACCCGCTTCAAGGACCTGGGCCTGGTCATCATCGACGAGGAGCAGCGCTTCGGCGTGGAGCACAAGGAGGCGCTCAAGCGGCTGCGCACCCAGGTGGACGTGCTGGCGATGTCGGCCACCCCCATCCCGCGCACCCTGGAGATGGGCCTGACCGGCATCCGCGAGATGACCACGATCCTCACCCCGCCCGAGGAGCGCCACCCGGTGCTCACCTTCGTGGGGCCCTACGAGGACAAGCAGATCACCGCGGCGATCCGCCGCGAGCTGATGCGCGAGGGACAGGTGTTCTTCGTGCACAACCGGGTGGCGTCCATCGACAAGGTGGCGGCGAGCATCCAGCGCCTGGTGCCCGAGGCCCGGGTGGCCTACGCGCACGGCCAGATGAACGAGCAGCAGCTCGAGAAGGTGATGGTCGACTTCTGGGAGAAGAACTTCGACGTGCTGGTCTCCACCACCATCGTCGAGTCCGGCCTGGACGTGCCCAACGCCAACACCCTGATCATCGACCGCGCCGACACCTACGGCCTGTCGCAGCTGCACCAGCTGCGCGGCCGGGTGGGCCGCGGGCGCGAGCGCGCCTACGCCTACTTCCTCTACCCGCCGGAGAGGCCGCTGACCGAGACCGCCTACGAGCGGCTGGCCACCGTGGCCCAGCACACCGAGACCGGCGCGGGCATGTACGTGGCCATGAAGGACCTGGAGATCCGGGGCGCGGGCAACATCCTGGGCGCGGAGCAGTCCGGGACCATCGCGGGCGTGGGCTTCGACCTGTACGTGCGCATGGTCGGCGAGGCCGTGGCCGAGCTCAAGGGAGACCCGGACGCGGTCAAGGAGATCGAGACCAAGGTCGAGCTGCCCATCAACGCCTACATCCCGCACGACTACGTGCCGGGTGAGCGGCTGCGGTTGCAGTCCTACAAGCGCATCGCCAGCGTCACCAGCGAGGAGGACATCCTCGCCGCCTACGAGGAGCTCACCGACCGCTACGGCGCCCCGCCCGAGCAGGTGGACAACCTCATGGCGGTGGCCCGGTTCCGGGTGCTGGCCAAGTCCGCGGGGCTCTCGGACGTGGTGATGCAGGGCAACCAGATCCGCTTCGCCCCGGTGGAGCTGCGTGAGTCGCAGGAGCTGCGGCTGCGGCGCCTGTACCCCAAGTCGATCCGCAAGGAGACGACCCGGACCCTGCTGGTGCCGGTGCCCAAGTCCGGCGGCCTGGGCGGCAGGCCCCTGCGGGACCTGGAGCTGCTCAAGTGGTGCACCGACCTGGTCAACTCCATCTTCGAACCGCAGAAGAGGAAGACCGCGCCCAAGGAGAACGCCTAGGACCTGTCGCGGACGGATCCCCGGTGCGCGAGGGCCGCGCCCGTGCCGCGTTTCGGCCCGCGGGCCGAAGCGCGGCGCGGGTACGCGGACACCATCCGACGACGCCGTGGGCCCCGCACCACTAGAACCCAAGGAGGACCGGGGCGGCCCACGGCCGTGTTCGGCCCTGCGGCCCCGCCTCCGGAGACCACCCGGCCGTCGGCCGGAGGAGGGCGAGGGCTTCGGCGAGTACGGTGGCCAGCCCCTCCCTGTCGGCCGGACGGCCGTCGTGGAGTCCGGCCAGGACGGGACGGGCACGGTCCGGGACGACCGCTCCCGGTCCCACCGCCCACCGCCTCACCGCTGCGGGGTGTCGACCTCGTCGGGCTCGGCCTCGTAGGTGATCCCGTACATCTCCTCGGACTCCTCGTCCTCGGCGGACCCGCGACGCCACCAGCGTCCGCCCCCGGCCCGCCCGGCCCTGCGTTCCTCGCGCCGCTGCCTGCGCAGCTCCCGGCGCGCGCGTCTGCGCCCCGCGCGCCCGGCCGCCCGATCCGCATGGTCCGCTTCCGGCTCCTCGTCCCCGGGGGCCTCGTCCCGCGGAGCGTCCCGTTCGGGGTCCGGCCGCGCCTCCTCCTCGCGGCGGCGCAGCGGCGTGACCGTGGCCAGGCCCTCCCCGACCGGCACGTCCGGGGGCAGCTCCACTTCGGGACGGTCCCGTGGTTCCTCCCCGGCGGGACGCGCCGTGTCCTTGGCGGGGC
>ANAW01000279.1:0-2201 GCA_000340945.1 Nocardiopsis synnemataformans DSM 44143
GCGGAGCGCGCCGTGTCCTTGGCGGAAAGCGCCGCGTCCCTCTCGACGGGCGTCCCGTCCTTCACGGAAGGCGCCGCGTCCTTCGCGGGGCGCTGCTCGCGCCCGGCCGCCGAACGCGGGGCCCTGCGCGCCGAAGGACGCCGCCCGCGCGTGTACCACCAGTTCGCCACCCACGCCACGACGGCGGCGGCCACGCCCACCTCCAGGGCGGCGACCAGGCC
This sequence comes from Nocardiopsis synnemataformans DSM 44143, assembly GCA_000340945.1. Taxonomy (GTDB): domain Bacteria; phylum Actinomycetota; class Actinomycetes; order Streptosporangiales; family Streptosporangiaceae; genus Nocardiopsis; species Nocardiopsis synnemataformans. The sequence goes on from ANAW01000279.1 coordinate 222, forward strand.
CACCTGCCACGCCGACGGCCCGACCTCGCTCAGCCTCTCGCCGCCGAGCGGCCCGCCGGCCATCGCGGCCAGCGCCGCGCACAGCAGCCCCGTGGTCACCCCGCACACGAACCCCCACAGCGGAGCCGCCTCGCTGACCACGTCCGGGGCGCTGCGCTGGGTGAGGGCGCCGCCCACCGCCCCCGCCACGAACGGCACCGCCAGCGCGAGCAGCGAGGCCACCGGCGCGGCCCCGTTCGACGGCAGCGCGGCCAGCATCGGCAGCATCGGCAGGGCCCCCACCGACACCCCCGTGGGCGCGACGACGGTCCCCGCCCCCACCGCGAACCCCGGGCCCAGCGCGTAACAGACCGCGAACACCACCGCGTTGGGCAGGTAGGCCAACTGGACGACGACCAGCAGCGCGCCCCCCACCAGGCCGGGACCGAGCACCCGGGTCGTCTCGACGACCTCGGGCAGACTCATCCCCAGCGCCACCAGGAACAGCAGCAGCCCGCCCAGCAGCAGCGTTCCCGTGGAGGCGAGCATCCCCACCAGCAGGGAGCGCGACCGGGCGGGCATCAGCCCCAGCAGGTCCCGGGCGGGCACCTCCCTGTCGCGCATCAGCTGGCGCAGCACCCCCAGCCCTCCGGCCAGGAAGGCGATCACGAACCCCATGACCAGCGCGCGCGGCATGCTCGGCTCGACCGCCTCGGTACGCGCCAGCAGGGCCAGGGTGCCCGCGATCGCCGCGTACGGCCCGGCGATCGCCAGCGCCGCCCGGTACACGTACCGCAGGCGGGGGATGTCGCAGGAACGCGCCAGCCACCGCCCCGACCGGTACAGCAGCAGCCCCGGCAACAACACCAGCCCCAACGGCAGCAGGGCGATCTGGCCGTCGGGCACCGAGAACGACACGTGGTGGCCCACCAGCCAGGCCAGCACCGCACCCTGGAGGATGTCGATGATGTCCTCGCCGAAGGTGTCGTGCGGCGCGGCCACCCACCCGATGATGGTGAGGGTGACGATCACGGCCAGCCCCAACGCCGCGGCGGTGGCCGCGGCGATCCCGCCGGTCGCGTAGACGGGTCGGGGCGCGACGGCCGCGTCGGGCCCCGCCGCGCCGCTGGACCGCGTGCGCTGGGAGGGGCGGCCGCGGTCGGGGGGAGATCCTGGCGTACTCACCCGACTTATGCTGCCAGGGACCGGAATGCTCCGTGGTATCCCGGCCGCGCGTGTCGTGCCCGGAAGGACGGAACCGGATCCGCGGCCTGGCCGTCCTACCCGGGGAACGAGGCTCCTCCCCAGCCCGAACGGATCGGTCCCGTATGGCAGGCCCCGAGCACCAGCGCCCCTACCGCCTCTCCGATGCCGAACGCGACGACGCCCTGGTCAGGCTGCGCACCGCCTTCGAGGAGGGGCGCCTGGACATCGACGAGCACGAGGAGCGCGCCTCCCTGGCGGTGCGCGCCGTCAGCTCCTCCGACCTGGTCCCCCTCTTCGACGACCTGCCCGCGACGGACGCGCGCGGCCCCGGTCCCGGGTACGGAAGCGGTCAGGGGCGCGGGGACGGGCGCGCGCCGGTCCCGGCGTCCCGCCGGGCGGACGGGAAGGCCGCACCGGCCGCCAGCGCGGGCACCGGGCGCCGCTCCGCGCCCTGGTGGGGCGTGCTGCCCTACGTCGGCTTCGTCTTCGTGTTCTGGGGCCTGCCCGCCGTCCTGCACGGGAGCCCCCAGGCCCTCGTCGGCTGGGGGGTCTTCCTCGCCGTGATGATCGTCCCCCACGTCGTCGTGGGCGTGACCCGGCGCCTCCACCGCTCCACCTGACCTCCGGGCGGCGGGCACGGGGAGCGCACACGACAACGGCTCCGCCTCACCGCTGAGCGGCGGGGCGGAGCCGTTGTCGGTGCCGGAACGCGTCAGAACAGCGCGCGCGCCAGCTGAGCGGTCTCGCTGGGAGTCTTGCCGACCTTGACGCCGACGGCCTCCAGGGCTTCCTTCT
>ANAW01000280.1:0-13357 GCA_000340945.1 Nocardiopsis synnemataformans DSM 44143
CCCCCACCAACTAAGGCCAGCGCGCCCGTGCACCCCAACCCCCACAGGGTTGGGCCTCAACCCCCTCGGGTTGAGGCGAGCGGTAACGTGCACCCTCAACCACACATCCCCAACCGCCACAGCGTTGAGCTTCACCCCCAAGGAGGCTAGGACCGCTGAAAGTCCCACCAAAGCCCTATTTTGGTGCCATGCGCGTCTCCCCCCGCACCTCCACGCCCAGCACACTCGACGCACTCGACACACGCACGAAGCCTCCCCGACTCTGGCCGCACATCCTGGGCGCGTGGGTCGCCACGATCGCCGGGGTATCGCTGGTGGGCTTCGGCGTCCTGTGGTTCCTGGACTTCCCCACCATCGACCGTCCCGAGCGCATCGCGGTGTCCGCGCTGGACGCCATCGCCACCCGCGCGTTCGCCGTCGTGGCGGGCCTGAGCGGTATCGCCCTGCTGGTGATCGCCTACCACCGCCAGCGCAACAACAACCTGGAGAACCTGCGCGCGCAGAAGACGGCCGAGCGCGAGGACATCAAGCTCTTCAACGACCGCTTCACCGCGGCCTACACCGAACTCGGCGGCGAGCACGCCGCGGTCCGGCTGGGCGCCGTCCACGCCCTGGCTCACCTGGCCGACGACGCGCCCACCCGGGCGCTCCGCCAGACCTGTATCGACGTCCTGTGCGCCTACGTCCGTATGCCCTACGCGCCCGCCCCCGCCCCCACACAGGCACAAGCACAGGCACAGGCACAAGCACAGGCACAGGCACAGGCACAGGCCGGGGAGTCTGGCCCACAGACAGAGGCTGGCGCACACACAGAAGAACACCACGCCCGGCTGCTGGAGTACGCCTCCTTCCGGGAGGTGCGGCACAGCATCCTGCGCGTGGTCAGCAACCGCCTGAGCGACCCCGACAGCCCGTGGCAGGGCCACAGGTTCGACTTCACCGGCGCGGTCTTCGACGGCGGGCACTTCCGCAGGATGAACTTCACCTCCGGTCACCTGAACTTCAACGAGGCACGCTTCAACAGCGGGGAGGTGGACTTCCGGTACTCGCGCCTGGGTCGCGCCACCGTCTCCTTCCGCCGCGCCAGTTTCAACGGCGGTACCGTCAACTTCCGGCACGTGGAGTTCTCCGGGGAACGCAACGAGGAGTCCCGGGGCTGGGCGGACGACCCGGACGCCGTACGCCTCCGGGGCACGCACGCCGACTTCGCCAGGGCGCGGTTCGACGGGGCCGAGGTGTTGTTCCACGACGCCCGCTTCGCCGAGACCGGCGCGAGCTTCTACCGGGCGGTGTTCGCCTCGGGGAGGGTGGACTTCTCCGGTCGCGGTGACGAGGACGCGTCCGGGACTCCCCCCTTCGGGCTCCTGGAGGCCGTGGCCGAGGCCACCCCCGGAACGGTGACCCTGCCGCGCGGGTGGACTCCTCCGTCGAACTCGTAATCGACCGCCCCAGCGGGTTCCGACCCTGCCGCGCGCGTGGCGCCCTCCGGGGGACGCCTACTCCCCGGGGAGTACCTCACCTCCGGAAAACCCTCCCCCGGGGTGACGGCCTCCCCGAGGGGACCGCCGTACTGTCGGGGTTGTGGCAGCACTACTCCTCCGCCTTGCGCGTCCCGCGCGCACCGACGTCTGGCTCGCGTTCGGCCTGCTCGCCGTCTCCGTGGGCAGCGTCCTGGTCATCGAACTGGTCGACCCGGTCCCCGACGACCGCGACCCGTGGCCGTGGGGGTACGCGCTCATCCTCGCCGCGTGCCTGCCGGTCCTGTGGCGGGGCTCCCCNGTCGTCACGGCGACCAGCTACTACCCCCTGGGCTTTCCCGACGGCATGGTCATGCTGTGCACCGCCGTCATGCTCTACACCCTGGTGCGCCGGGGGTACCGCGCGTTCGGCTGGACGCTGGGCGTCGGCCAGTTCGCGGCCGTCAACAGCTACGAGGTCCTCGTGACCGGGACCTTCCGGCCCGAGGCGGTCGGCATCATCGCCTGGGTGCTCGTCCTGCTGTGCGCGGGCGAGGTCGTGCGCTGGCGGCAGGAGTACCTGCGGGCCGACCGCGAGCGCGAGGCCGAGTCCCTGCGCACCCGGGAGGAGGAGCTGCTGCGCCGGGCCTCCGAGGAGCGGGTCCGGCTGGCCCGGGACGTGCACGACACGGTGGCGCACAACATCTCCCTCATCAACGTGCAGGCGGGCACCGCCCTGTACCTGATGGAGACCGAGCCGCAGCGGGCCGCCGAGGCGCTGGCCACCATCAAGCAGACCAGCAAGGACACCCTGAGCGAGCTGCGCGGCATGCTCGGCGTGCTGCGCGCCGTGGACGAGGCCGCGCCGAGGTCGCCGGTCCCCGGGCTGGACCTTGTGGAGGAGCTGGCCGAGGGCACCCGCCGCGCGGGGATCGACGTGGCCGTGGAGGTCAGCGGTGCGCCCGGGCACCTGCCCGTGAGCACCGAGTCCGCCGCCTACCGCACGGTCCAGGAGGCGCTGACGAACGTGGTCCGCCACTCCGGGGCCTCCTCGGCGCGGGTGGGCATCGAGCACCGCGCGTCCCTGCTGGTCGTGGAGGTCACCGACGACGGCGCCGGGACCGTCGGGCCGCCGGTGCCGGGCAACGGCATCACCGGCATGCGCGAACGCGCCGCCCTGGTGGGCGGCACGGTGGACGCGGGACCCCTCCGGGGTGGAGGATTCCGGGTGCGCGCCCGGCTCCCTCTCGACGGAGCCGGTTCGGACCACCGGACACCGGACGCGCTCTCCCCCGACACCGAGGAAACGAGGCCCCGTTGATCCGGGTACTGCTCGCGGACGACCAGGCGCTGGTGCGCGCGGGGTTCCGCGCGCTGCTGGACAGCGCTCCCGACATCGAGGTGGTCGCCGAGGCCGCCGACGGTGAGGAGGCCGTCCGCCTGACCCGCGCGGAACGCCCGGACGTGGTCCTCATGGACATCCGCATGCCCGGCGTGGACGGCCTGGACGCCGCCGGGCGCATCCTGGCCGACCCCGTCCTGGAGGCGACGCGGGTCGTCATCCTCACCACGTTCGACCTGGACGAGTACATCTTCGAGGCGCTGCGCGCGGGTGCCAGCGGGTTCCTGGTCAAGGACACCGAGCCGGGTGACCTGCTGCGGGCGGTGCGGGTGGTGCACGGCGGAGAGGCGCTGCTGTCGCCGGGGATCACCCGGCGGCTGATCGCCGACTACGCGCGCCGCCCGCCGAGCGCGCCCGACCCCTCGGTCCGGCTGAACGGGCTCACCGAGCGCGAACGCGAGGTGGTCGCCCTGGTCGGCGGCGGCCTGTCCAACGAGGAGATCGCCGCCCACCTGGTGCTCAGCCCGGCCACCGCCAAGACCCACGTCAGCCGGGCCATGGTCAAGCTGGGGGTGCGCGACCGCGCCCAGCTGGTCGTCATCGCCTACGAGACCGCCCTGGTCACCCCCAGGTGGAGCCGCTGAGTCCGGGCCGCGAACGCCCCGGGCCGTCTCGGGGTCGCCTCGGGGTCGTCCCGTACGCCCGCGGGAGTACCTCCGCCGCCGCTCCTACCCTCGGGGAGGGCGGCGAGGAGTCCCCGCCGGGACGATGCGCCCGCCGCCTCCGCAGTCGGATGCTTGACCGCGTTCCCACCGCCGAACGCGAGGCCCGACGATGTTCGAAGACCCCCTCCTGCTGGCGCGGCTCCAGTTCGCGCTGACCGCCGCCACCCACTACATGTTCGTGGCCCTGACCCTCGGGCTGGCCCCCTACGTCCTCACCACCCAGCTGGTCGCCACCCTGCGCGGCGACCGCTCCCGGATGACCGCCGTGCGGTTCTGGGGCGGCCTGTACCTGGTCAACTACGGGATGGGCGTCCTGTCCGGGCTGGTGATGGAGCTCCAGCTCGCGCTGAACTGGAGCGGTCTGCACTCGGTGTTCGGCTACACCTTCGCCGCTCCCCTGGCGCTGGAGACGATGACCGCGTTCTTCGTCGAGTCCACGTTCCTGGGGCTGTGGATCTTCGGGTGGGACCGCATGGGCCGGTGGGCGCACCTGTTCTGCTTCGCCGTGGTCACCGCGACGGCGTACGCCTCGGCGTGGTGGGTGCTGGTCTCCAACGGCTTCCTGCGCAACCCCGTGGGCTTCGAGATGGTCGACGGGGTGGCACACCTGACCGACCCGGTCGCGCTGATGACCAACCCGGCGGCCGTGCTGGCCTTCGGGCACATCGTGACCGGATCCCTGCTGGTCGGCGCCCTGGTCGTCGCCGCGACCAGCGCCTACCACCTCGTCCGGCGCGACGACGCGCACGGCGTCTTCCGGCGCGGCGTCCGCTACGCGGCGCTGGTCCTGTGCCTCGTGCCGATACCCGTGGCGGCCTTCGGCGGGGTGCAGTTCGGGCTGTTCGGCCAGGACCCGCCCACGAGCGGGCTGACCTACAGCGCCGAGGAGATCGCGGCGATCGAGGCGGCGAACCCGGGCGGCCCCCTCCTGGACGCGGCCAACACGGCCGGCGACCTGGTGATGATGACGTCGTGGGCGCTGATGTTCCTCCTGGGCCCCCTCATGCTGCTGGCCTGGCCCTTCGGCGGGCTCGACCGCTGGCGGTGGTTCCTCGCCCCGCTCGTGGTGACGCCGTTCCTGCCCTACCTGGCCAGCGTCGGCGGCTGGGTGTTCCGGGAGACCAACCGACAGCCCTGGACGGTCGTGCACCACCTGACCACGGCCGACGCGGTGACCCCCCTGTCCCCGGCCGCGGCCGTGCTCTCCTTCGGCTTCTTCACCGCGGCCTTCGCGGCCCTGGCCGCCGTCACCTACTGGCTCCTGGTGCGCTACGCGCGGCGCGGCCCCGAGGGCGGCCCGCTGGCAGAGCAGCGCACGCGGTCGCCCGAGGACCCCGCGGAGCCCCGCGAGCCCGCCGTCCCCGTCCACACGTACTGAGCCCGGAAGGCCGCAGCCATGGACCTCCTCTCCTCCGCACTCCTCGCCCTGCTCGTCGTGGGCTACCTCGTCCTGGCGGGCTCCGACGTCGGCCTGGGCATGCTGATGCCGCGCCTGGCGCGCGGCCCCGAGCAGCGCCGCCGCGTGGTCGCCGCCGTCGCCCCCTACTTCCTGGCCTCGGAGGTGTGGCTGGTCGCCGCGGTCGGTGTCCTGGCGGGCCTGTTCCCCGCCCTGGAGCACCACGTGGTCGCCGAGCTGTGGCCCGTGCTCGCCGTCCTGCTGGCCGGGTGGCTGGTCCGCGACGCGGGGCTGTGGCTGCGCGCCCGCGTGGACGGCGACCGCTGGCGGCTGGCCTGCGACTGCGCGCTCGTGGCGGGCAGTTGGGCGCTGGCCGCCTCGTGGGGCCTGGTGGTGGCGGGCCTGCTCGCGGGCGGCCTCGCCGCGAGCGCGTTCACGCCGCTCTGCGCGGTCGCCGTCACGGCGCTGTTCGCGCTGCGCGGCGCGGCCTTCGGGGCCGAGCGACTGGTCGGCCCGGCCGACTCCGAGAGCGCGGACGTGGCCGCCCGGGACACGCGCCCGCTCGCGCGCCTCGCCCTGGGGGCGGTGGCACTGGCGGCGGTGGCGGCGGCGCTGCCCGGCGGCCCGGACCCGTCCCCCGGGCCCGCGGCCGCGCTGGCCGCGGTGCTGCTGGCGGCCCTGGCGGCGACGAGCGGCCTGGTGGGGCCGATGCTGTCGCGGCACACGTCGGCGGTGGCGATCGCCGTCCCCGGTCTGCTGGTGGCGCTGGCGGCGCCGGGGCTGCCCTCGGCGCCGATCCCCTCCACGACCGCGGTGTTCGTGTGGGCGACCCTCGGTCCGGTAATTCCGGTCATGTTCGTCGGCCAGGTTTGGCTCTACCGAATGACACGCCGTCCGGCGGTCGCGCCGACCTTCTTCGCCTGAACCCGCCCGGAGCCTCCGCGCAGGTCAGCGCGGCCCCCGCGCCCCGCGCCGGGCGAGGAGCGCCCCCGGGTCCGGCGGCGTCGGCGCCCGCCCCGGTTGGGGGCGACGGCAAACGGGCACGGTCTCCTGCGGGAAACACGCCCGTGACGCCCCCTCCCACCGGGGAGGCTCCGGCGTGATCGCGCACGGGCGCTGTCGAGCCCCTTGGAGGGACTGTGTCTCACCAGATGACCACAACCCCCGAACTGCGTGGATGCAGCTGCGGTTCGGGCTGCGGCTGCGGCTGTCAGAGCGGCGGCTCCTGCAACTGCGGCGGAGGCTGCGGCTAGCGGGTCCCCGCGTCCGGAAGAATCCGTCTCCCCCTTTTCGGCGGGCCGTCCCTCCCCGGGCGGCCCGCTCTCCGTCCCCCTTCTTTCCCCGCCCCGCCTCCGCGTGTCGGGACAAGGAGCGACACTGGGTATACGCTGTGTTACCACGTGAGGCTGCGTATCCACGTGGTGGGGGAGATCAGCGATGTCGCCGTTCACCAGACCAGCGTCGGGGAGGGGCCACCTCTCCGAGCACGCGAGACTGCTCCAGTGCGTTCTGGGGATCCGGGAGCGCTCGGCGCGTGCGGTCCCCTGGGAGCCGGACACGGTCGGCGTCCCGACCGCGGGACCGTCCAACGCCCTGGCCCGGATCAACGACGTCGCCTTCTACGCGAACGCGCGCGACGAGGTGTCCGCCCTGGCCGGGATCTGCGTGGACCTGCTGCACCTGCACGCCCCCGGCGACGGGGACCTCTGCCGGGGGTGCCGCCTGGCCTGGCCGTGCCCCACCTTCACCGAGCTCTGCCGCCTGCTCGCCTAGCGGCGGAGCGCGCGCGGGAACCCCGGCGTCCGACGGGCGGGCGGACGCCGTCCGCCGGAGTCGGGGCGCGATCCGACTTCGACGGACGACCGTCCTCACCTGCCGTCCGCTGGCACCCCGCGGTCGAACCGCCGGGCGCCCTCACCGGGTCAGGCACACCCAGAGACTAATACTGAAACGCGTTCTACCGCAAGACCCGGGCCCTCGGATTCCCTCAGGAGAGCCGGGGCGGACAGGGCACCTCGGTCAGTGGAACAGGATCTACTCGACGCCGCACGGGGAGGTCCTGCGGGGGCCGGGACACCGCGCGGCGGACACCTGGCGGGAAACGCGTACGCGCACCGGGAGGAGGGAAACCGCCCCGCGCGCGGCGGCGCGCGGGGCGCGGGGGCCGGGAACGGCCTCCCCGCCTACGCGGGGCGGCCAGGCCCAGGGGCGGGGGACAGCCCCTGGGACCGGCCTTGGGGCGGCAGGGCGCAGCGGCCCGTGGACTCTCCGAGAGCGGGGGGACCCTCCCTTTGGCCGCTGCCGGGGCGCGCCTTGCCCCACAGACGTTAACGAGGAACCGGTAACACGAACACCCTCCATCAGATAACCGGAACGTCTCGATTCGCGCTGGTGGGCACGCCACGCTCATCCATGACCTGCGCCGATGTGCGTTCTTACCCGGTACTTCGCCTCTGGAGCCCCAGGACCTCCACAAGCCACACAGGCAACAAAAACCTCGCCAGGCAGCGCCCGAAAGGAGGGGCGGCGACAAAACCGGGGGCCGGCAATCCCCCGCCGGTAAAAGGTTGCACGGGGTTGCGGTCCCCGGCCGGAACGGGAAAAACGAAGACCCCGGGCGAACGCCCGGGGCCCCGAGTCAACTTATTCGCGTGGCCAGCAGATATGCGGAGGGAGTATCCGCGTCGACAATGTCGGTCACCCTCCACGCCTGTCCGCCGACACTGAACACGTCACCCACCCGGACGTCGATCATGGGCGTGGGACGCCACTCCTTCGGTCCGCCGATCTTGGCGACCGCGTGGCCGTCGTCATCCACCCAGAAACTTCCCCCGCCCACCGGACCGCCCGCGAATCGGTCGTTCCGTCCATAACTGATCTTCTCCTGCGCACCGACCTCGTGGACCACGGTGAATTTCGTCCCAACCGTCTCGGGTTCCGTTGAAAACGCAGCCATGTTAACCCGGGCGGGGCAATTGGGGATGCCGTTTTCGGGCTTGTGGGGCGTTTCGAGCAGAGTAGCTGACAAAAGTAATGCGCGGGCCGGGACTTTGGTCCCGACCCGCGCATCCGTCCGTGGGAGAACGGTCAGCTCCCGCTCCCCCGGCCGCCCTTGAGCCTGCCCACCAGGGTCTCGAACGCGGAGCTGAACGGGTGGTCGTGCACCATGTACGTCCACGTCATCGACGGGCGCTTGACGCCCACCGAGCTCACGTCCAGCTCGCCGTCCACGACCTCCAGCTCCTCGAAGCTCTCGGCGGCCCGGGCGCGCGCGTCGTCCAGGAAGCCCTTGAAGACCGGCACCGCGTCGCGGTTGAACTCGTCCAGCGGGTCGCGGCGGCCCAGGAAGCGCAGGTGGATGCCCTCCCGCAGCTCCGACAGGAAGGCGTTGTGGTCGGTCCAGCCCCGGTCCAGGTGGTAGAGGGTGATGAGGCGGGCCGCCCGGGCGACCTTCTCCTCGTTCCTCTTCTCGGCCTCGGCGTCGGCGTCGTGCCCGGCACCCTCCCCGTCCCCGGCGCCCTCCTGCGCTTCGGCGTCCTCCTCGGCCCCGGCGTCCTTCCCGGCCAGCTCCTCCAGCAGCTCCTCGTGCCGCTTCTTGCGGTCGGTCCTGATCTGCCGGTCGCCCTGGTCCCCGGTCAGGACCATCTCCCGGTGCTCCAGGACTACATCGCGCTGCACGTCGATCAGCTGGTTGTACCGCCAGGTGTTGCGGTGCACCTCCAGCAGCTGGCCCTCGGCGACCCGCTGCGCGTGGCCGACCATGGCCAGCCAGCCCTGGTCGGTGATCTCCCCCTCGGAGGTGGTCTGGTAGCCCGTGGTCTCGGGAGCGTGGTTGACCACCAGGTCGTCGTCCATGCTGACGAAGAAGATGGAGTCGCCCGGGTCGCCCTGGCGCCCCGCGCGGCCGCGCAGCTGCCCATCCAGACGGCTGCTGGGGTAGCGGCCGAAGCCCATCACGTACAGGCCGCCGGTCTCCACCACCCGCTCGCGGTCGGCCATGTCGCTGCCGCCCAGCCGGATGTCGGTGCCGCGCCCGGCCATCTGGGTGGAGACGGTGATGGCGCCGTGGGTGCCCGCCTCCGCGATGATGGCGGCCTCGTCCGCGTCGTTCTTGGCGTTGAGGACCACGCACTCCAGCCCGGCCTCGCGCAGGCGCCCGGCCAGCAGCTCGGACTCGGCCACGTCCTGGGTGCCGATGAGGATCGGCCGCCCGGACTCGTGGACCTCCTCCACCTTGGCGACGAGGGCGTCCTCCTTCTCCTCGCGCGTGGCGTACAGGCGCGAGCCGTGGTCCTCGCGGACGTTGGGCTTGTTGGAGGGGATGACCGCGACCTCCAGCTCGTAGAACTCGCGGAGCTGTTCGGCGACGGCCATCGCGGTGCCGGTCATGCCTGCGCGCGTGGGGTAGCGCAGGACGAGCGACTGCACGGTGATGGAGTCGAGCACCTCGCCGGTCTCGCTGAGCGCCACCTTCTCCTTGGCCTCGACCGCGGCCTGGAGGCCGTCCGGCCAGCGCTGGAGCAGGGCGATGCGCCCGCGCGACTCGTTGATGAGGCGGACCTCGCCGTCGCGCACCACGTAGTGGACGTCGCGCTGGAGCAGCACGTGCGCGTGCAGGGCCAGGTTGACCTGCGGCAGGACGGAGGTGTCGTCCTCGGAGTACAGGTCGATCCCGTCCAGCGCCTTCTCCACCGCGTCGATACCGGCGTCGGTGAGCTGGACGTTGCGCCCCTCGCCGTCGACCTCGTAGTGCAGGCGCGGCTTGAGCCCCCGCACGACGTCGGCCATCTCCACGTCGGCGTCCACGCTCTCCGCGGCGCCGGCCAGGACCAGCGGGACGCGGGCCTCGTCGACGAGCACGGAGTCGGCCTCGTCGATGATCGCCACGTGCGGCGGCGGCACGACCCGGTCGGCGATGTCGGTGACCATGCGGTCGCGCAGGACGTCGAAGCCCAGCTCGCTGACGGCCGCGTAGGTCACCTCGCAGGAGTAGGCGGCGCGCCGCTCCCGGGGGGTGGAGTCCTCGGTGATCCAGCCCACGGTGACGCCGAGCATGTCGTAGAGGGGGCGCATCCACTCGGCGTCGCGCCTGGCCAGGTAGTCGTTGACGCTGAGCAGGTGCACGCGCCGGCCGCGCAGGGCGAACCCCGCGGCGGCGAGGGCGCCCGCCAGCGTCTTGCCCTCGCCCGTGGCCATCTCGGCGACGTGGCCGTCGAGCAGGGCCATGACACCGAGGAGCTGCACGTCGAAGGGTCGCTCGTCGAGTGAGCGCCGGGCGGCCTCGCGGCCGACCGCGCACAGCGACACGAGGTCGTCGCGCTCGTAGGGGAGTTCGGCGTTGCCGAGTTCGATGGCCTTCTCCGTCAGCTCGGTGTCACTGAGCTCACGCAGACCATCCCCCTCGGCCTCGATCGCCGACAGGAGCTTGGTATAGGGCCGCAGATCCACCGCACCGGGCTTACCCAGGAAGCGGCGAACGCCTTCCGCCATTCGTCCGAACACCACCACAGGGTAACGCCGGACACAACCGTTGAGAGAACCCCGGGCGCCCACATGTGCGGACGGTTCCGTCGAAACCGCCTCCGGTCCGCCACGGGGCGCCCGGCTCCTCAGGCGAACTGGCGCTGGTGGCGCTGGCGGGCCTCCACCGCCATGGCGTGCTTGACCAGGGTCACCAGGACCCGGACGACGGAGTTGCGGTCGCGGGCGTCGCAGTGCACGACGGGCACGTCCGGGGTCAGGTCCAGGGCATCGCGCAGTTCCTCGGGACTGTGGGGGTTCTCGGGGTCGAACTCGTTGACCGCGACGACGAAGGGCAGCCGGTACTGGCGCTCGAAGTAGTCCAGGGCCTGGAAGGTGTCCTCCAGGCGGCGGGTGTCGGCCAGGATCACGGCGCCCAGCGCACCCCGGACCAGGTCGTCCCACATGAACCAGAAGCGCTGCTGGCCCGGGGTGCCGAACAGGAAGAGGGTCAGGTCGGTGTCCAGCGAGATGCGGCCGAAGTCCATCGCGACCGTGGTGCTCGTCTTGTCCGGGGTGTGCGAGAGGTCGTCCACGCCCGCGCTGGCGGCGGTGACCGCGGCCTCGGTGCGCACGGGCGGGATCTCCGAGACGGTGCCGACGAACGTGGTCTTCCCGACCCCGAACCCCCCGGCGACGATGATCTTGGTGGACAACTCGGTGGAGGTGTGGACGTTGTTCGTGCTGTTGACTGGATCGATCACAGTTAGTCCTAGCGGGAGTGCCGGGCCAGCGGGGCGGACGGCGCGCACGGTCCGGTCCTCGGGGTACGCGACCCGCCGGGGTCGGTACCGACGCGGGAGGCACCGTTCCTGGAACCTAACACCGGATGGTCGGCGGGGAAGGGGTTTTGGCCCAGTGGTGCGACATGCCACACCGGCCGGCTCGTGGGGTTCGCGGCTCCCGGGCAGAGGGAGGAGCCGCGGAACTCGGGTGGCCGTCCCGTGGCGGTGCGTCCCCCGCCCGAAACCGACCGTGAACAGATAAGCACACACCTGTACCCCGGAAGGTCGTCTTTACGACATTGTGAGCGGTCATTTTCGGCCGCTTTCGGCCGCGCTGATCCCTGTCCGGCGGGGTCCGCGGAGTCTACGGTGGAGGCAGGGCCCCCGCACCGGCAAGTGCGGTCGCGGAGAAGACTCCTGGCACGAGGACGCGACCATCCGCGGGAGCCCCGGCTGCGCCCCCGGACACAGGGCCACCCACCGACGTCTCGCTCTTCGACGTCGGTCCGGTCGACACTCCGGCCCGGCGCGCCAGCGCCCCACCGGCCCACAACCGTCCACGTGGGCCGGTGGTGGCCGGACCGCGGGGATCCTCCGCGGCGGCGGCCCGGCCGTCGCGCCGCCCTCCCGCCCGGGTTCCCCGTAGACTGGACCGGCCCTCCCCCGCCCGACGAGCGAATCCGCGCGTGCGCACGCGCGCCGCGGCGCGGACGGGGCCAGCAAGCCGAGACGAAACTGTGAGCCGAGAACCCCACATGTCCGATCAGCGCGTCGTCCGCCCCACTCCCATCAGCGGTTTCCCCGAGTGGTCCCCCCAGGTCCGGGCCGTGGAGCAGCGCTGGCTGGACCATATCCGCGCCGGGTTCGAGTCCTTCGGCTTCGCGTCGGTGGAGACGCCGTCCGTGGAGAACCTCGACGTGCTGACGGCCAAGGGCGAGACCTCCCAGGAGGTCTACACCCTGCACCGCCTCCAGGCCGACGCCAAGGACGACTCCGACGCCAGGCTCGGGCTGCACTTCGACCTGACCGTGCCCTTCGCCCGGTACGTCGCCCAGCACTTCAACGAGCTGGCCTTCCCGTTCAAGCGCTACCAGATGCAGCGCGTGTGGCGGGGCGAGCGCCCCCAGGAGGGGCGCTTCCGCGAGTTCACCCAGTGCGACATCGACGTCATCAACGTCGACTCCGTCCCGCTGCACTTCGACGCCGAGCTGCCGCGCATCGTGCACCGGGTGCTCAGCGGGCTGGACCTGCCCGCCTGGACGCTCAACGTCAACAACCGCAAGGTCCTCCAGGGCTTCTACGAGGGCCTGGGCATCAAGGACCCGATCGCGGTCATCCGCGCCGTGGACAAGCTGCACAAGATCGGCGACGACGGCGTGCGCCGGATCCTGCTGGCCGACGGCCTGACCGGGGAGCAGGCCGACGCCTGCCTCGCGCTGGCCCGCGTCCGGGGCACCGGCTCCGGCGTCGCCGAGCGGGTCCGCGGGCTCGGGGTCTCCTCCGAGCTGCTCGACGAGGGGCTGGAGGAGCTCTCCTTCGTCCTGGGGGACCTGGCCGACCTGCCCGAGGGCAGCGTCATGGCCGACCTGTCCATCGCCCGCGGCCTGGACTACTACACGGGCACGGTCTACGAGGCCTCCTTCGACGACGACCCGGGCTACGGGAGCATCTGCGCGGGCGGGCGCTACGACGACCTGGCCGGGCAGTTCATCCGCAGGCGGCTGCCGGGCGTGGGCATCTCCATCGGCCTCACCCGCATCTTCGCCAAGCTCGTCGCCGAGGGCCGGATCGAGGCGGGGCGCGCCTGCCCCACCGACGTGATGGTCGTGGTGCCCGGCGCCGAGCGCCGCGGGGAGGCCCTGCGCACCGGGGAGCTGCTGCGCGGGCGCGGGTTCAACACCGAGGTGTTCCACTCCGCCGCCAAGGTCGGCAAGCAGATCCAGTACGCCGCCAAGAAGGGCATCCCCTTCGTGTGGTTCCCGCCGTTCGGCGAGGACGGCGGCCACGAGGTCAAGGACATGGGGACGGGCGAGCAGGGTCCGGCCGACCCCGCCACCTGGGCCCCCGCGAGCCCGGAAAGCGCGGAGTAACCGCTCCATAGCACCTTCCCGACCGGCGTGGGCGGTTTCTGTCCGCTCATGCCGGAACCGGCCATTCGGAGGACAACCGGGGGCGGCGGGGGGGACACTAGG